>JANPFV010000105.1:0-36410 GCA_031423615.1 Candidatus Omnitrophota bacterium | reverse complement strand
GCCGACGAATAAATTTCCTCAAATCCCGCCTTTAAAGAATATGTCTGACCCGATTTATAGTTTTTATTATAGACAACCTTTATCTTCCTATGGTCTAATAAAAACGGCCCGATTTCGTGTGCGTGGGCACCGGTAACAATGAGGATTTCTTCGAGATGGGAAGATAAAAGAATTTCTTGAAGATGAGAAATGAGCGGTCTTTCTTTCCACGGGGCCAAAGACTTTGGCGAACCGAAACGGGAGCTTAATCCACCGCTTAAAAGAATGAGACTGATCATGGTTTTTATTATATACCGGCCGGAGATTTTCTAAATGACATTATTTTATCTTTTGATTCTTATTATCGTGGTCGGTGGCGGCGCTATATTATGGATTATGATGACTGAAAAGAAGAAAGAATCACCCCCGCCAGAACAAAAAATTTCCACCGAACCGCATCTTTCTCCCCAAGATATGCTAAACCGTCTCGGCCTCGGGAATCCCAAATCCGCCGAATCCAAGCTTTCTTTTCCCGAGCCATTCCAAAAAACTTCTGGCGCAAATGTTTCACCACATCCGGTACAAAATCCAGCCTTAAAAGCGGCGACTATTCCTGCATCCACCCAGGCCGAAAGTGAATTGTCGCTTAAATATGATGAACTCCTGGCCGAACAGAAAGAACTCAAAACGCAGTATGGAAAATTGGAAAATCTTTTTGCCGAAAAAAGCCTGGGCCTGGAAAAATCCGAAAGAACATTAACCAACGAACTCAAGAATCAAAAAGAATTTAATAAAATCAAAGACATTCTAGAAAAAGAAATCAAAGACGCCAAAGATAAAATCCGCGATTTACAAACGGAGTTGTCCACTGCTCAAACCGAAACCCAAACACAGTTAAAGCGGGTCAGTCAGCTGGAAGAAAAAGTCAAGAAATTGGAAATGGATGTTTTGACTTCTGAGGCCGCCATCAATGATGGCCAAGCGGGGATCCAATTGGCCCGAAAGCATGCTACGGAATTGGAAGAAAAGTTAAGAAGCAACCAAAACCAAATTTTGGAGAAAAATCTGAAAATCGAGGACTTAGTCAACCGTTTGAAAGATCTGCCCAATATTTTTCCTGGCAATACCCTGGAAAACCCTGCTCCCCCCATTGAGCCGGATTCAGCCCTTCCTTCCGCCACGGGCGAAATTAATGTCGTCGAGAAGGGGGGGGACAAGGAGACGGCAAAAACCGCGGGGGAGGACGCTTTGCTGCCTCTCTCGCCAGAAGAAAAGGAAAAAATTGACCCCGTAATACGTCCGATCGCCGTAAATATACCGCAATCAGAACCTTCTTTGCTTTCGCCAATAATTGAAGACCCCGCAACCGACAAACAGCCTAAAAAGCCTTCTGAAATTAAACCGCCCACTGAAGACCCCCAAAAACCAGAACCTTTGCCTTAATATAAACTTATCTATTAAAATAACCAACAAAGGAGAATCAAGATGTCCTCACTCAAAAATCTTTTATTGATAACCGGTTTGACCTTGATCTGTGCCTGCGGGGCTAACGCCCAGGGCAAAAAAGACCAGACTGTTTTTTTGTTGACCAATCAGGGTACCATCCAACTCAAACTTTATCCCGATGTCGCGCCTAAAGCCTGCGAGAATTTTGTCGGCCTTATCAAAAAAGGTTATTACAATGGTTTAACTTTTCACCGGGTCATTCCAGGATTTATGATTCAGGGCGGCGATCCGACCGGCACGGGTGCGGGCGGTGCAAGTATCTGGGGATCGTTTTTCGCGGATGAGTTTTCACCTAAAGCCCGATTCGACAAAGCAGGGATTCTCGCCATGGCCAATGCGGGACCCGGCACCAACGGCAGCCAATTTTTTATCACCGTGGCCCCTACGGATTGGCTGAATGATCATCACACCATTTTCGGCGAAGTGGTTGAGGGAATGGACGTGGTACAAAAAATTGTAAACGTGCCTCAGGGGGCCAATAACCGCCCCACCGAAGAACAAAAAATCATCAAAGCCTATTTGCCCGAGAGCGAATAAACTGTGCGAATCGTGACAAGAATTATTCTTCCCGTTCTTCTTATCGGCATAGGGATATGTTATTTCTATAACAATTTTTCAATAAAATATTCATGGTTATGGTTTCTTCCAGACGTTTATCTTAAGACTTTAAGTTCCTTATGGCTGATAGCCATCGGAATAGGATTACTTCTCCGCAAACCCTGGGCGAGATTAGCGGCGATCGGTCTCGGTTGGGTCGTTTTAGTTCTGGTTGGCAAGGGCTTGCTCCTTTTCACAAAGGATTTGGATTTGGGATGGCTTGTTTTTTTCCCCCTTAGTGCTTTTTTTTTAGTTTTGTTTTTAATCGCTTTTATTCTCTTCCTGGCAATTTTACACCATCTTTCTTCAGAAGAGGCCATCCTGTACTACCGCGATACCATGTGGACCGGCCCTATTTTAAAGGTCCGCAACTGGGACCTTAGACCTGCCTTGTTCATCATTTTATTTCTATTTTCATTAAGTTTTATCAAAGTCATACAAATCGCCCACTTTCATATTGCCCCTAAAATTGCCCCAAAAAAGAAGATGATCACTCATCAAGATAAAGCACAGCTTGAAAAGACACGTATAGCGTCGGAAGAACATCGAATGAAAAGGCTTAGCCGGCATGCACGGATTAAACAACTCGCTTTTACTCTCGATGATCGACATCTTTGGTTAACAATGACAGATTCAAAGCTGCATCTTTTAGATCTGAGCACGAAGGACGTTAAAACATTTCCTTTTGATACTTTTCATGACACAACGCGATATCTGTCCTCTGACGGGACTTTTTTCTTCGATTACCGGAAAATGCTCGCCGTAAGAACAAACGACGCAGTGGAGTTTGATTTTGGTTTCGGAAGGTCTTTTGAGTTCTTAGGATTCGCGGCCAAGGGAACAGAAGCCTTAGTCTATAATCCCGAAGGAAAAATATTATCTCTCGTCGATGTTACAAATAAAAATGCAGCCTGGACGCTTCCCATAGATCAGTCGGTCCCGGGCGACAGCTTACGCAAATTAGAAGCCTACGCAACAATCTGGTCCGCGGACCGGAAAGTGGCCGTCTTGTCGTTCGAGAAAGGTTTTCTTCTGCTCGATGTGGAAAACGGCAAATGCGAAAAACCCGCCTTTGGATTTAGATATCCCGAATTTTATTCATCCAGTGCCGTTTCTAACGAGATCGTTTTATCGGGGCCCATAGGATTTACTAATACCTATAAAACATATAAAATCGATACGCTGACTAAAATCGTAGAGGAAGTCAATACGCCGAACCGTGTTATTGGCTTTGATCCCATTGACCGGGTTTATTGGTCCCGACCGGAAAAGGGAGGAGGACAAATTTTGAAAATGGACAATCCACAAGAAATCGTCAATAGTTTTGATGCCGCTTTGGACCCGCGCCATCGTTTTCTCAAGGCCTACGGAAGTCCCTGGGCGTACAATCCCTCTGCCGAAGGACCGGACGTTGAATTTATGAATCTGCAAAATAATGAAAAACAAAAATTGGCTAAAGGACAGCCTGTACAGTGGGAAGGGCAAGTCGCAGCCTTTTCCAATTCCGGAAAAATGTGGGCCCTGGCAAATGGTAAACAAGTGGAAATCTATTCTTTAGATACCGCAGGCGCCGTCTATAAAGCTGACACAATTGCCTTGCCTGTAAAAAACCCGGCAGGCGATCTCCCAAAGCCTGATTTATATGGTACTGTTTACATTTATTATGAGTCTAATTATGCCGAGCTGCCCCCGGGAGCTCATCATTTGCAAACTATCCAGGTTGCACAACCAGACCCGCCCATGATGGAAATTTTTCATGGTACTTTGTATGAAAAAACTTATGTTGCTTATCAAGCTAATCCCGGTAAAGTGCGGGTGGCCATTTTAGATTCGATCACTGATGATCCTTCAGTGACCATTCAAGTCAAACCTTCCGGAACATATTTCGTTAAATGCCGTCTTGTTAATAAAAACGGATTGGCTTATCCTGAAATCGCGGTTGTTCAAAATGACTCCGAATCAGTGAAGAAAGATTTTTTATGGCTGGTTATGGACGCGGATGAAAAATAATAATGGATCCCGTCATCAAAAAAGCTTTTGATGCTTCACTCAAAGGCCAAAGTTTTGCTTTTGCGACGATTATCGACGCCACGGCTAAAGGCACGCCGCGCAAAGCGGGAGCCAAAATGGTGGTTTTAGCCGACGGAAGTATTGCCGGAACAATCGGCGGCGGCCGCAATGAAAAAGCCGCCATTGCGGAATGCCGCAAAGCCATCAAAACCGGGCAACCTACGACCGCCACATACAATTATTTCGGCCGGGAAGGCGAATCCGTTTGCGGGGGACAAATGAAAGTTTTTATTCAGCCGTTCGCCGGGCAGCGACATTGGATTATCTGCGGCGCGGGACATATCGCCCTACCGTTGTCTTTCTTAGGAAAACTGCTCAACTGTAAAGTCACGGTCATCGATGACCGTAAAGAATTCGCCGATAAAAAACGTTTTCCGCACGTCGATAAAATCATTTGTGCACGGCATGCGGAAGGCTTAAAGAAAGAAATGCTAAACGATAACACCTATGTGATCATCGTCACCCAAGGAAACGAATATGATTACGAATGCCTGAAAGCTGCAATCAAGCAAGACATGGCTTACCTCGGAGTGATTTCCAGTAAAGCCAAACGGATCAAATTCTTCAACCGTTTAAAAAATGAGGGTGTTTCCGAAAAATTATTTAACAAAGTTACCATCCCGACGGGTTTAGATATCGGCGCACAAACCCCGGAGGAAATCGCCATTTCCATTGCCGCCGAAATTATTCAAACGGCCAATAGAGATTTAATGAAATCGGCCAAATTCATCGAAAAGGAAAAACATTAAAACAAAGGAAATGATATGACAAAGCAGGAAGCTATCGATTTGATTAAAGACGCCGGATATGGCGTCATGAGCACCATTGAAAACGGCCAGCCGCGGGCCAGGCCGATGATGCCGCATTTAGATGATGACGGAAATCTTTTATTGGCTGTTTTGAGTCAATCAAGATGCATTGACCAAATTAAAAGTAACCCCAAGGTTGAATTTTGCTTTATTGACCGGAAAATGAGCTTTGCTAGAATGACCGGCTTGGCCAAAGTTTCAACGGATATGGACAAAAAAGAACTGGTCTGGAATTACATTCCCATGTTACGCCAATATTTTGGGGGACCAGAAGATACAAACTATGTTTTGTTGGAGATTGAAACCACCAGTGTAGAGGCAACAACACCACACCAAAAGCAACCGGATATTTTATCATTCAAGTAAGGATACGATAGAAGGGAAAAAAAGAGGGGCTTAAAATTTACAAGCCTCTCTCAAATTTTACTCATAATACTTTACATAACATATATTATAGGAAGTTGTTAATAAATAATATACACCTCCAAAAATATCGAAATTGTTAAAAACTATCAAACAATTTCCTCGTACGGGACATAATTCGACGATTTTAGCGATATGTTAATAAGAGATTCCCTGGTAGCTTCCCGCTGACGAACACCGATCTGTACGTCACCGATTTGAATTTTTATTATTTTCCCGTTTACGAGAGCATCAGCTATCTTTTTTCTGGCTTTCCGTACAGCGCGGCCAAAACTAGCCCGCGACAACTTCATAGCGAGAGCGCCTTCACTTTGACTAAAGCCCTGAAAGTCAGACAATTTAAACGCCTCAAATTCATCGATATGAAGAATTACCTCCTCAGGACGCCCCGGCTTTCCCCGCGGACTAAATTGACGCACCGCAGGCATTCTCTGAATATATCGGACCTTTTTCGGACGGCCAGTTGCCCCCATTTTTCAACCCTCCCGTTTTTATCAACAAACTTTCAACGCCGCGACATGACGGCCTTTAATCTTAGCGCACGCCCAAAATAACCCACCGGTACTTTTAAGCATATGCTCATAAGTAATATATAGTTCTTGTGGGCATTTGTAAAATATTATCTATGGGATTTTAGAGGAGTTTTCAAATGGATTTATAAGCTGTAAAGAGCTGTCGCAATAAACCGGGAAAGCTGATGAATATCGTGGGCGATGTGTTCAAGTGCAGAGTCGGCATTGTCTATCTGTTTAGCGCTGAGATTAAGAACCCCAATCACTTTGTCATTCACAATCAAGGGAACGACAATGGCTCTTTTGATTTCCGGCCTTTTCAAAAAAGGGCGCAATTGATCGCCCCCTTCTGTTCCCTGTATAAAAAGCGTTGTCTTTCCTTGGGCCGCAAGACCGGCGATTCCTTCCCCCATTTTTACTTTTGCCTGGATAACATTTTTTTTATTTTCCAAACCGCGGGAGACGCGAATTGAAAATTCCTTTTTCTTCTCATCAAAAATCATGATTGATCCGCTTTCAGCCTTGGCCATTTTGATTGCACTGTCTAAAATCGTGACCAAAAACTCATCCTGGTGGATTGTTGTAAAAATATCTCGCGCAGCATCTATAATTTCAGGACGCACAACCCCCTGATCAGAAGATTTAAAATATAACTTTTCCTTTTCTAACTCCAGCTCCAAAACATCTTTTACCACTTCCGCCAGCAAATCCATAATCGTCGCGACGGCCAACGGAGACATTTGCGAAACGCTACGAATGTTTTCTAGAAAATCCTGGTCGGCAAAAGAAAGTTTTTCAGCCAAGGCCCAATACCTTCCGTCCTCCCACGGCTTATTTAAAATAATCGGACCGACGAGAAGATAAAAATGCGGTTTCATTTCATGGTCGGTACTGACGGGAACGGCATAGGCATGAAGATCAAAAGGATCAATTAAAAGCAAATGACCCTCAGCTTGCTTAAAATTCGTCAAAATGCCGGCCTCTTCTTCATTCACTTTCAAAGCGAACGTTTTCTGAAGGAAAGAAGCGCCGAAGCTCCCTCGACGGCCGCCTTCACTCAGATGAATAAGGACACGCCCCTGTGGGTCGACAATAAAAATATTTAAATTAAGGACATTTTCGAATTGATCAAGCAGGGCGCGCCACTTGTGAGGCTGATTCAAAATCGCACCGACAGTCGCATTGACAGCGGGATTTTCCATTGCCAGCATTATATACCGGATGACACGTGCGGCCAATACTTAGATGATTTTTTATATCGTTTCTAATCGCAGCCGCAAAATCCTTTTGAAGATTTTCTACAACCTTTTTTGAATCGCCCGAAGAATGATCTCGGATTTTTCTTTATCTCCTAATAATCCAACCCGGATTTTAATATTCGCAACCTGCTCGGTTTTAGCTTCGATCGCGATTTTCACATCCGCTCCATCGACAAATTTGGCGTTGATTCTGGCATTCAGGCGATCACCCACGTCCTTATAAACGGCAAGCTTAAGATCCCGGCAAGCTCGGCTGGCCGCACGGTGAAGTTTCTCGGCCGAAACGTTTAAATCGTTGGTCAATTCTCCCTGAATCCACGCGTAACCGCCAACACCCGCGGCGGCTCCGAGCACCAACGGCACGCAGCCGGAAGCGCTCAAAATCAACAATCCCACCCCCAATGCTGTCCTTCCCTGCTGAAATATTTTCTTCACGGCTTTCCCTCCTTGTTAAAAAAACTTTTAATCGCTTCGGCTAAATCCGCTAGATCTTTTTTCGTGTGCATACCAGAAATAAAAAATGACTCCAAATCCGCCGGCGGGAAATAAATACCTTTTCTTAATAGATGCCAAAAAAGATTTCTATACATTTCTTCGCTGGCGGCTAAACGCGCATCATCATAATCAACGACGGGTTTTACGGAAAAGCGGAGGCTCAACATCCCCTTATAATGCGATAAATACGCCGGAACATTGTTTTGCACAAAGTGAACATTAAGGTCTTTGGCAAAATTTTCGGCGCGCGTGTTAAGGGCGCGGTAAAAATCGACATTCAAAAGCTTCAGCGTCCCTAAACCCGTTCGCATGACCACAGGATTGCCGCTGAAAGTACCTGCCTGATACACTCCCCCCAACGGCGCTAGACATTCCATAATGTCCTTACGCCCCCCGTAAGCTCCCACAGAAAAACCGCCGCCTATTATTTTTCCCAAACACGTAAGATCCGGAATGATCCCATAATCGGCTTGTGCGCCACCTAAACCACCGCGAAAGCCGGTCATGATTTCATCAAAAATCAAAATAATTTTATGCTTTTTCGTCAGATCCCTCAGAGTCTTTAAAAATTCTATTTCGGCCGGAATGACACCCATGTTGCCCGCCACAGGTTCGATGATAACACAAGCGATATCCTCTTTATGACGCTCAAGTGTATCGACCAAAATCTTTAAGTTATTGTACGGGAGACTCGGAGTATTTTCAATATGACTCCGGGGAATTCCCAAACTAGAAGATTGAGCAAGACCGGCCACACCGGACCCCGCTGTCGTCAAAAGATCGTCGACATGACCATGATAACAGCCGTCAAATTTAATAACGAGACGCTTTTGGGTAAAACCACGGCTGAGGCGGATTGCACTCATCGTGGCTTCTGTTCCCGAATTCACAAAACGGATCAGGTCAATCGACGGGATGGCCTGGGTAATAAATCTAGCCATGTCGATTTCAGCGCGGGTCGTGGCACCGAAACTTGTTCCCCGTTCGACAGTCTTTTTCGCGGCTAGAATGGCGTTGCGGGGACTGTGCCCTAAAATCAATGCTCCCCAGGAAAGACAATAATCGGTATACCCCTGACCATCCACGTCAAAAAGCTTGGCCCCTTTACCGTATTCCATAACAAGGGGACTGCCGCCTACGGCCCTAAAAGAACGGACCGGACTATTCACTCCGCCGACGAGGACTTTTTGGGCCGCAACAAAATGCTCTAACGAACGTTTGTAAGCCATGGGAGAATGTCTTGGGTATGGTAACTGATGATAATGTCGGCGCCGGCGCGCTTCATGGCGGTTAAATTTTCTAAAACTACGTCGCGCTCACTGATCCACTTTTTTTGAGCCGCGGCCTTGATCATGGAATATTCACCGCTGACATTGTAGGCCACAATAGGAACGTCGATGTTCTGGCGAAGCAAGTGTATGATGTCTAAATAAGCCAAGGCCGGTTTGACCATGATCAGGTCACTTCCCTCAATGATATCCTGCTTCGTTTCTTTAAGGGCTTCACGGCTGTTAGCATAATCCATTTGATAAGTTTTACGGTCGCCAAATGAAGGCGAGCAATCGGCGGCTTCACGAAACGGGCCATAATAAGCTGAGGCATATTTGGCGGCATAAGACAAAATGGCCGTATCAAAAAATCTATTTTCTTCCAGCGCCTCTCGGATGACAGCCACGCGAAAGTCCATCATGTCCGAAGGCGCGACAATATCGGCGCCGGCGTGGGCATGGGAAACCGCTATTTTAGCCAAAAGCGGCAAGGTCTTTTCATTATTGATTTTCTCTCCGTCGAGAATACCACAATGGCCATGTTGAGTGTAGGCGCACAAACAGACATCGGTCATAATTAAAAATTCCGGAAAATGCTTTTTGATTTGACGGATTGCATTTTGCACCAGACCGTCTTCTCGATAAGCCTCCGTGGCCAAATTATCTTTGTGCTTGGGGACACCGAACAACAATCCGGCTTTACCGCCCCGCTGGCTATATTTTTCAATTTCGGATAAAAGCAGATCAGCGGAAAAACGGTAAATCCCCGGCATCGAACCAATAGTTTCCTTCTTTTTATTTCCTTCAATAATAAAAAAAGGCTGGATCAAATCATCGACGTGCAAACGCGTCTCGGCGACTGACGAGCGGATAGCTTTACTTTTTCTGAGTGCACGGTAAGGTGACATAGGTCTATAATATAGTATAGGTTTCATTCACTGACAAGGATCTCGCAGGAATAGCCCGCCTGACGAAGCGTTTCTCTGGTAAGACGTCCTTTGGCTAGAATGTTCCAGCCCTTGGGGACCGAGCCATAATCCTTGAGAAAATTTACGACCGTCGACGGACTGGTAAAAAAGACTTGATCAATTTTTTCCGCCGGCAGGGCACGCTTAGCCGGTTTCATATTTTCATAAACCACGACTTCTTTGATTCTTGCTCCGGCTTGCGCTAATCTCTGCTTTAAATAAGGATTAGACAGAGATGATCGGGGGAAAATAATGGTCTTTCCTTTTAACTGAAAAGATTTCTTCATCGCTTTAAAAAGTCCTTGGCTGGTTTCATCTTCAGAAACAAGCTTCGCGGAGAATCCGTATACGCGAAGTTGCTTCTCGGTGTCCGCGCCGATCACAATAAAATCTTTCCGTCGCAAATTTTCAATAGCCATTTTCTTTGTACTGAGATATTCAAAGAAAAACTTTACTCCACAACGGCTGGTCAAAAGGACAATTTCACTTCTCTTAAGGTCAGCCATAAAAACGGAAGGTTTTTTGATTCTCGCCGCCTTGAGGGTAATCATAGGAAAATGAATTATCCGTCCCATCCTTTTATATTTTTCGGGATATGTTCCTAAATAAAGAATGTTGGGTTGAGGGGATTTTTCTGAATAAAAATCCACCGTTTGACCTGCCATAATTAAGGCCGGCGGAGCCAACGCTTCAGCTTTAACTTTGACTTCAATATCGGAAAGATCACCGACGACAATTTTTTCTTCGACACCCGTCCCTTTCGAAATCACGATCACGGGCGTACTCGCGGGCCACCTCTTGTTTTTTAAGGCCTGCACAATTTCGTTTATTTTTGTCAGTCCCATCAAAAAAACCACCGTGCCGGTATCAGGAACTTGGATGGGCGCCGGAGGACGATGGCCCTCGTCCTCCCCATGTCCGCTGACAAAAGCGACCGATGAGGAAATTCCGCGTGCCGTCAAAGGGATTCCCAAGCTCGACGGTATTCCAGCCGCCGAAGTCAGACCCGGGACAATTTCAACATCAATATGAAAGGACTTCAGATACGTGATCTCATCTGCACCGCGGCCAAAAATCAAGGGATCGCCGCCCTTAAGCCGGACAACGGTTTTTCCGCGCATCGCAGTTTTCTTAAGAAGCCGCGACACCTCGCTTTGCGGCATCGTGGCCTCACCTTTTCTTTTACCGACATTAAATTTTTCTGCCGACGGCGCATAATCTAAAAGATTTTTGTGGACTAAATAATCATAAAAAACAACATCAGCTTTTTTGAGAATTTCTACCCCCTTCAGGGTAAAAAGTTCCGGATCACCCGGCCCGGCTCCAACAAGAAAAACTTTTCCATATTTACGACGGACATCAATTTTAGCAAAATCTTTCTCCAGGATGCCTCCGGCTCGGCCTACGACAGCCAACTGCCCTTGCAAAGGAGTTCCTTCCCAAGGCAAGATTTCTTTGATTTGCCTTTCTAATCCCAGCCGTTTGAGCGCACAGGTCGCCACAATCAAAGCATCCACCTTCCCGCTGTCAAATAAGTCCATCCGTTCCTGAATAGTGCCGCGGATATCTATCATTTCGAAAGTAGGATTCAGCCGAAGGACTTGCTCTCTACGCAGTAAACTGCTTGTCCCGATCCGGCTGCCGTCTGGCAATTGCGAATATTTTGTTTTCGCAACCAAAGCATCGGTACCATCGAGACTTTTAGTCAGGGCAAAAATTTTCAAGCCGGGGCGCAAATTTTTTGGCAAGTCTTTCGCGCTATGGATGGCGACATCAACTTTTCCATTCAACAAGGCTTCATCTAAAGTATTTGTAAAAAAATCATCGGCTGGCTGGCCTAAAAGCGATGTCGTTTTATCCTGATCCCCGCGGGTTTCGAAAGTCATTAATTCGCATCTGGGTATTTTCTGCACCTTGGCTAAAAGAGAAAAGACTTCTTTCACCTGAACTTTCGCTAAAGGACTGGGGCGTAAACCAACTTTAATAACGGCACCTAAAACATTTTTCATAAGAAAATATTTTATCACAAGCCGGCTTTATTCAAGGGAATTTCTTGCGGCGTGTCTCGGCGAGAATTTGCTATTCTTCCAACATTTTTCGAATCTGGGGCAAAGCCGCACGCGCGGCATCTTCACCGCGTTTAATAAGATCATCAACCTTATACAGTTCATACCAGTTGATATAACTCAAATCGGGATGGATCACTACATCCGCCGAGCGGGCGCTTTGTAAGGCCAGGACGTATTCTGAGGCCTGCAAAGTGCGCACGATAATGTCGGAAACATTGGGGTTAAAAAGACGGGAAACAAAACCCCCCACCTTGATCATAATATATTTTTTGGGAGAAGAAAAAAAGGAAACCTTTTCATCCTCTGCGTTCTGATGCTGTTGCTTCATATAACCTTTCATGACTTGCTCCGGCGACTGCAAGACATTGACCGCAATAATTTTTCTTGCCCCGCTCTGCAAGAGTACATTTGTCGGCAAGGGGTTAAGAACTCCGCCGTCGATGATCCAACGGTCCTTCATCCGGACCGGCTCAATGACCCCCGGAATAGCTATGCTTTGCCTGACCGCGTCGGCCAACGAACCGCTTTCCAAAACTAATTCTTCACGGCGTAAAACATCATAAGAAATAATTTTCAATGGAATACGCGTATCATAAAATGTCTTTCCCAATAACCCGCGGGTCTTGAGCCAGTGGGTAATACGCTTCCCGCCGACGAAACCAGACATTGAAAAAGCCGGATAATAAAGAAGCTTTAAGATGTCGATCAGTTTTTCAAAATCACGGGCGATCACTTCTAATCCCTGTGAATTCTTCCCCGACGTCCAGAAGGCCGCAACCAAAGCTCCCATACTGCTTCCGGAAACCATATCAATAGGAATTTTCTCCTCTTCAAAAACCCGCAAAACTCCAATATGCGCCACACCCAACGCCGCGCCGCCGCCTAAGGCCAGCCCGACGAGGACACCGCTGATCTGCCGCGCGATGCGGCGGACTTCCATGCTATAGGGACTGTTAGGCCAAGGCAAATTGATCGACATGGCTTCACAGCTTAAAACCGTGTTGAGTTCGCCGCGATTGATATGCGGAAAACGGGCATAAACCGCAAAATCAATTTCATTGCTGATTTCCGAAAGATTGGCCGGAGCAAATTTTTCTTGGGACTTGACGATAACTTTAAGAAAATCGGGATTAAAGTTTTCCTTCATTCTTTCGGTCAATTCATTGATCAAAAGACTGATCGCTTTCAAATCATCGGGGTGGTCTTTGGTAAGCAAATGGACAATGTCCGACTGGGTCAAAGTCTTGACCACAATGGCGTCCTTTTCCGTCGGCAAATCAACGATTGTAAAATGATAATCCGAGACCAAAGTCGTAACAAAGTGACTGATCGAATCCACGAGGACTTGATCTCCCGCCTCGAAAACAACGTTTAACAAATCGATACTCAATTGGCCCCGCACAATGCTGGACTGAAGTTTTTCATAATCATCCGCAATGTCCTTAAGACGCACCGGGGGCTTTTGCCAATGCGGCGAGGCATCATCCTCATGAATATTTTCCGACTGGCTGATTTCCGTAGGAGTTACGATGCTAACTAAGATAATTTTCCGGTGAGTTTGCTTCTCTAACTCCAAGGCTAAATTGGTCGCGTACGTCGAACTGCCGGTTCCGCGAATAGGACTATAGACGGAAATAATCCGGTGTTCAACATTCCGTTTTGTGGGCAGCATTTTACTGCGCAATTGGCTTGACAAAGAATGACTCAATTCCACGCCAAGCTGCGGCATAAACTTTAGAATATCTTCAAAATCTTTTTTAGCAATCTTAACGATCACAGAATCGTTGATTGCCTCATAAGTCGAAGAATGCGGCTCGTTGGTAAAAAAAGAAATAATCCCGAAGGGCATTCCCCGCCGGTAAAATTCAACATCGGTCTTTCTCCGGCCGCCCGAACTCGAATACGCCTGGACCCGTCCCGAGACCAGACAATACAAAGCATCGGGAGGATCACCTTCTTTTCTGATGATTTCGCCCTTTTTAAATTCCACAAGTTGTACGCGCCGGGCAATACGCTGCAAGGGATACCAGCCGACATTTTTAAAAAGAGGTATCTCCTTGAGGAGTTTGTAGCGTTGAACAATGGAGGCAAGAACGTTGTCCATAGACTATTTGATAATGTCGCTTTCTAACCACAGGTATTTTTCTTTCGTCAGATCGCGGCTGACCTGAATATTTTGACGGTCATGGTTTCTTTGATTGACGTCAAAATTCACTTCGATCCTCTGGCGGGCTTCCCGGCAAAAAAGATCGGCCAGATCGACGGCGCCGGATAGCTCTTTGGATAAAGATACGGCGTACGAACAGCTGGCCGCCATCGCAAACAAATCCGTACCCACATCGACGACCCGGCCTAAAATCCCTTGCTTACCTTCGAGCTTTTGCTGATATTTTAACATAGAGAAAAAAACCATCCGGGCCAAACGCTGGCTGGTCCGACGAGCATACAGCATATGTTCGCGTAAAACCGGCGGTAAATCTTGAAGGTCATGGCTCAAGGCCGGTAGATACAATTTCAATAACCACACGGAATAAAATTTAGCGGATGAAAAAAAAGCTTTCGCTTTTTCTGCGAAAGACGCTTTGGCGCTTAACAGAGATTTGACGCGCCCCAGATGCGGGTCCAACGCTTCGCGGGCAATAAAAAGATGCATGATCTCCGAGGTCCCCTCAATAATACGGTTGATCCTCAGATCGCGCAGCATCCGCTCCACCGGCCACGCGTGCATGCCCCGGGCCTTAAGGGATGTGGCCGTTTCATATCCCTGCCCGCCGCGGATCTGCAAAGTTTCATCGCAGACTTTCCAGGCCTGTTCCGTCGAAAAATATTTTGTAATGGCCGCCTCCAGCCGGATGTCTTTCTTTTTATCATCCGCCATAGCACTCGTCAACCAACTCATCGCATCGACAGCAAAAGTATGCGAAACCATATAACCCAATTTCAAGGCAATGCTTTCATGTTCGCCGATCGGATTGCCCCACTGCTTGCGCTCGACGGCCCATTGACGGGAAATATTTACACACCGTTTCATCGCGCCAGCGGAAGCCGCAGGCAAAGTCAAACGTCCGGTATTTAATGTCATCAGGGCAATTTTTAAACCTTCACCTTCACCCGCCACAATATTTTCCCGCGGCACTTTCACATTGTTAAAGCGAAGCAAACCGTTTTGGATTCCGTGCAGGCCCATGAATTCACAGCGATGCACCGTCGAAAAACCGGGACTGTTTGTCTCAACAATAAAAGCCGTGATTTGTTTTTTTTCTTTTCCATTTTCTATTTGAGGAGGCGTGACAGCCATAACCACCAAAACACCGGCAATCGGGCCGTTGGTACACCATAATTTTTCACCGTTGATCAAAAAATATTTTCCGTCGTCAGTAGGGGTGGCTGTCGTTTTCATATTGCGCGGGTCCGAACCAGCTTCCGGTTCGGTCAAAGCAAAAGCAGAGATCACACCTTTTCCGAAAAGAGGTAAATATTTTTTCTTTTGTTCCTCGGTCCCGAAAAGTTTAAGGGGCTGCGGTACGCCAATGGATTGATGGGCAGAAAGTAAAACGGCCGTCGACGCGCAGTAACTCGCGACCATATGTATGGCCCGGCTGTAATTGATCTGACTTAAGCCCAGTCCGCCGTATTCTTTGGGAACCTTAATGGCAAAAGCGCCGATATCCGCTAAGGATTTATAAACAGCCTGCGGAATCAAACCGGTTCGGTCGACTTCATCGGCATTAAGCTGATTGCGCAAAATGAATTCGAGTTTGACCAAGAATTCGTCGCCTATTTTCTTGTCTGCACCCGACTGACGGGGAAAGGGAGAAATCAATTTCCAATCCAGTTGACCGTGGAACAACTTTAAAACAAAACTGGGATACTTCCACTCGCTCTCGCGAGCATCTTCCGCAAATTCCAAGGACTTTCGCTTTTCTTCGCTGATATCCTTAGAAAACATACTCATACAATCTCCTTCTGATCCAAAGATCGATTACAGCCTTAATCTGATATATTTTATTGCTAACAAAAGACTTAAGACGATTTCTACTTTAAGTATACGGGTTCGTGAATTTAAAAGCAACCCCGAGGACGATTTTTTATAAGCTATTTAATCTGCTCTAAATAGGCGACTTTTAAAAATTTACACATGAAGCTGATTTCTTTCTAATAACCGCCGACACAATTCACTGCGAAAAAATTTCCTCAATAATTTCTCCGGCATTGTCAGGATTGACGCCACTATACCAGACATTTTGCGGATAAATCAGGATGGTGGTTCCCGTGGCGCACTGGCCTAAACACTTAGCCTGCGTTACCCTCATCCGCGGATGCAAACCACGCTCCTTGGCGATGGCCCGTAATTTGTGAAAGACCTCTTCGCCTTTATGGTCGCCACAACTGGGCTTTTCGCCATGATGATTATTGACACAAACAAAAATGCATTTCTCATAAGGGATTTTCTTTTTTTCAATCACATCGGTCTCCGGGTTTAAGGTGGACAAAGGTTTCGATATGCTGGGTTCGCGGAAAGAAATCAAAAGGAACCACGGTACAAATATCCCAACCGGCTTTTGTAAAAATTCGCAAATCGCGCATCAAGGATTCCGGATGGCACGAAAGATATAAAAGATGACCCACATTCGTGGCACTCGCCATGGCTTCTACCACCGACGGGGCCAACCCCTGTCGCGGAGGGTCGATCATCGCCACCTGAGGACCGTTATTGTCTTTTTGTAAAAAATCCGGATAAACGCTTTCGACCTTGCCGGCCATAATTTCGAAATTCTTCAAGGCATGATATGTTTGATTATACTTCGCCATGTTGACGGAATGGATATTGTCTTCAATCAGAATGACTTTCGCAACAACATCAGACAAACAAATTCCAAACAATCCCACCCCGCCGTACAAATCATAAAAAGTGGTTTTAAAATTAAGAACATTCAAGTCACGAATGCGTTTTATAAGGGCAGGCAAAATAGCAAGATTCGCCTGAAAAAAAGTATCCAGCGAATAAAATATTCTTTTTCCGTCGATTTCAGTCCACAAAAAGTCTTCTGTCTTAAGTTTCAAGGAATGCCGGCCGATTCCTCCCCACGCAATCCTTCCGTCATCACCTGTTTTAACAACGAGATTGGCATTGCGATATTTGAGAGGGAGCTTAGCTATCGCTTCTTTTTTCAATTGCGGCAAGAAATCCGAAATCGCCGTCATAGCAATGGGACAGGCATCCACTTCGATCATCCATTTTCCGTTGAGAGGTGAAAACCCCATAAACGTTCTGCCGTCCCGTGTTTTTAAAAATTTCATGTCCAGTCGCGAACGGTAATGATATGCGGCCGGCGACGGGACTATTTTTTCAAACTCTCCTTTAACCATAAGACCATTCACTTGAAAAAGTCCCTGCAAATATTCTTGTTTTATCGCGCATTCTTTTTCATAGGAAAGATTTTGATGTTGGCATCCACCGCACTGGCCAAAAACTGGGCACAATGGCTGAACGGGATCTGGCAATGGGACATTGTCTTTCATGAATGGGATCACTTGTTTTCCGGCGGGAACAACTTAAACGACTGAAACATGGTATTAACTTTCTTTTTGTAAAGCGGATAATCATTGTAGGCACCCGTAAAAGTCAGAGTAAAAATACGGGCGCCGGCCATGGTCCACGTCGTCGTATAGAGAATCGAATTCTTTTGCTTAGGGTCATAACCGTGAAACGTCAGGCGGTAAGCGGGTTTTCCTGAGAGAGTATCTGGATGAGATTCCATGACTTCAATAGATTCACCGAAAGTTCCTGTCACTTGATTAACTATAATTTTAGAAATATATTCTATGGTCATGGCTTCCGGCATGTCTTTAATGGCGATATTGATATTCGCCTGCAATGGATCAACCGCATCTTTTCTCGGCGCAATAAAAAGCACTATCGCCCCGCCTTTGGGATGCAGGTCCACCTTCCAATAGGCGGGGAATTTTATCGAAAAACCATATTCTTTATTCTTATAAGTATTGTAAGGCGTGACTTTAATACGTGCGAGAATTCCCACCGTGACTAAAATCAGCCCTATGACAATGAGGGTGCTAAAAATAAATGATAGTCGCCGGGAACGTTCAATGCGCCAAATTTTTGTTATCCAGCTAAACATGACCCCCCTCTTTATTCGTATAAAAAGTGACTCGCCGTGAACGCATGTCTAGCAAATATTGGGAGGGAGTAAAACATTCTCTCTCTAACCGGCCTTTAAAGTACGTCAAAGAATCAACGATATTATTGATGCCGAATTGATCCGCGTAATGGAGCAGTCCCCCCCGAAAAAGCGGAAATCCTGTTCCCATAACCATTCCCACATCGATGGTACTCGGTTCCTCGACAATCTGATCCGCCAGACAATGCGAAGCTTCATTGATCATAACCAAAAGCATGCGGTCACGGTATTCCTTTTGTTGCTCCGGCGAAACAAATTTTGGGACCCGCAAAGTCGTCAGCACTTTATTGGGTACCCGCCCGCTGGAACCGTTAACATAAAATCCTGCCCCTGATTTTTTCCCGAGCAAACCTTTGTCCAGAATTTTACCGAAAATATCCGCCGGCTTGAATCGTTCCCCCAGCGCCTCGTGTAAAATATGCAAAACTTTGTTCCCCACGTCCAGACCGACCTCATCAGACAAAGTCAACGGACCCATTGGCATTCCAAAATCCGTCATGACTTTATCAATCACCGCGACTGGCGCCCCTTCCTCGAGAAGGAAGCCAGCTTCATTGATATAGGCCAACAAAATTCGGTTGACTAAAAATCCCGGAGAATCCTTGACGATAATCGGAGTTTTTCCCAAACGGCGTGCCAGCCCCAAGCTATCCGCCATGGTCTGAGGTGTCGTTTCCTTGGTGTAGATCAACTCGACTAGCGGCATACGGTGCACAGGATTAAAAAAATGAAAACCCATAAAGCGCCCCGGGTTGGTTATTGACTTAGCCATTTCCGTCACAGAAAGCGCCGAAGTATTGGTAAGCAACAAGGCCTCCGGACTGACCGCTTGGGAGGCTTCAGCCAAAACCACTTTCTTGACTTCCATTTTTTCCAGGACAGCTTCGATAACACAGTCACAATTTGCAAATCCGTTAAAATCTAAAGTCGTGCTAATTTTGGCCATCTTCGCCATAGCAATAGACGGCTTCATCCGTTTCCTTTGCGTCAATTGCTGAAAAACTTTTCCTGCGGCCTGTAACCCTTTAGCCAGGGCGTCGTAATTTATATCTTTGAGGCGGCAGGTTATATCGTTATAACTTAAAATTTGTGCAATGCCTCCACCCATAACACCGGCCCCAAGGACACCGCATTTTTTAATCGTGCGCGGCGTCAAGTGAACACAGTCCGGAGGCATTAACTTTTTATAACGTTCCGTCATATAAAAAACCTTAATAAGATTTTTGCAAACATCCGTAATTACCAAATGCGCAAAGCCTTTGGATTCTGACTGCAAAGCTTTTTCGCGCGGCATGGAAAAAGTTTCCTTCATCACTTCCAAGGCCTTAAGCGGTGCAGGATAAAAACCTTTGGCCTGATGCCGGACATTCTTCGCGGCCATTTCAAAGGCTACAACATGACCTACAAAATTATTATCAAGAAAAGCCTGCAGACCTTTGGCCCGACGATGAAATTCCGGTTTTCTTTGGCTTTCACCTTTGACCATTGAAATAAATTGCTCCAGATCTCTTTCCAAGCTGGCTTGCGGAAATAACCGATCGACCAGTCCCATTTTAAGTGCATCGGCAGCTAAGACCGTTTTGGCTCCTAAAATGATGGTCAAGGCTTGTGAGACCCCTATCAAGCGGGGCAATCGATATGTTCCGCCGAAACCCGGCAGGATACCAAGATTGACTTCCGGCAAACCTATCTTAATTTTTTCATTAAATGTGGCAACACGATATTTACAAGCCAGCGCTAATTCGCATCCTCCCCCCAGCGCAACTCCGTCAATCACCGCCACCGTTGGAATTTGCAAATCCTCCAAA
Organism: Candidatus Omnitrophota bacterium; assembly: GCA_031423615.1. Classification (GTDB taxonomy): domain Bacteria; phylum Omnitrophota; class Gorgyraeia; order Zapsychrales; family JANLHA01; genus JADLGJ01. The sequence continues at coordinate 16,447 of JANPFV010000105.1, read as the reverse complement.
TGATTAAAAATATTTTGTCCGAATTGTGATTTTCGCTCTCCTTCTTCTAAAGTCGTAATCCCTTCGATCTCTTTGATATCGGCCCCGGCGATAAAAACATCTTTCTTTGCGCTACGGATGATCAAAACCTTAACCTGCGGATTGTTTTCCGACTGAGTCACAAAACCATTGAATTGACGCAGAACATCGCCGGTTAGAATGTTCACCTTGGCGTTGGGATGATTAAATTCAATTGTAGCGATATCGTCTTTAATTTTATAAAAAACTGCGATTTCCATTAGCGCTCCAAAATGACGGCCGCTCCCTGTCCCCCGCCCACACACAGGGAAACAAGACCCGTCGAAAGATTCATCCGGTTAAGGTGCTTGAGCATCGTTAAGATAAGCCGGCTGCCTGTTGCACCGACGGGATGACCCAAAGCAATGGCCCCCCCATTGACGTTTAAAATCCGGCGGTCGACTTTTCCTAAAAGGCCGGAGTATCCAAAATCCGTATGGAACTTCTCCGATTCCATGGCCTTTAAGCATGCTAAGACCTGCACGGCAAACGCTTCATTGATCTCCATAGCGTCAATGTCCTTGAGGGTCATGCCGGCTTTTTTAAGTACCTGAGGAATGGCATGAGCCGGACCTATTCCCATGCGCTGCGGCTCAACACCGACGTAAGCAAAAGTTTTAAAATACCCCAGTGGTTTAAGATTTAATTCCTTGACCCGGCTTTCCGACATCACAAAAAGGGCCACGGCTCCGTCGGTGACTTGACTGGAATTCCCCGCCGTGACTGTCCCGCTGTTCTTGTCAAAAATCGGTTTAAGTTTGGCCAATGCTTCGAGGGTTTGATTTTCTCGAACGCCGTTGTCAAATTCTATCGCGGTTTTATATTTTGGTCCGGGAATAACCGGAACAATTTCTTCCTTAAGAAGATCGCGGGCCGCCCAAGCGCGCTGATGGCTCGTTAAAGCAAATTCATCCTGTTCCTGACGGGAAATCCCAAATTCTCTGGCCAAAACTTCGGCCGTCTGGCCCATATTTAATCCGCAGGACGGATCGGTCAAACCCATTTGCAAACCCACGCGCGGCGAATAATGCCACGGACGCAAACGGAGCATGGTCTTTAATTTGCTTCCAAAATCCTTAGCCCGGCTCAATTCCGATAGAATATCCTGCAATTCTCTCGTAAATAAAAAAGGATAATGGCTCATTGATTCCGTACCGCCGGCGAGAATAAATTTTGCTTCACCGCTTTTAATTTTTAAGGCGGCGGTGACGACCGACTCAATGCCCGACGAGCAATTACGGTTTACGGTAAACGCCGGTGCGGTAAAAGGAAGGCCACTTAACAAGGCGATCACGCGGGAAATATTCGCCGCGTCGGCTGGCTGACCCACATTTCCGAAGATGACCTCATCAATTGTTTTAACGTCCATACCGCTACGTTCCAAAAGTTCCCGTGTGCACCACGCCGCCAACTCCTGCGCGCTCATATCCTTGAAAGACGAACCCATTTTGCAAAAAGGAGTCCGTAAACCGGCAACAATAGCTATTCGCTCCATAATTTTTCCTTTTCTTAGACTTTTGGTCTTATATCAAGAATACGTTTTTCTTTGTTTGCGGTTTCGAGTTCTAAGCGTTTAATCATCTCAGCCATAGGAATAAAACAAACCTGATTGGGCGAAACTTCGGTCATAGTGAGCAACCTTTGTCTGACCCCGTCGGCCAATTCTTCCCGCGGGACACTGTCCTTACATGTCAAATAAACAATCAGTTCATCGACTTCAAAAGGATCGTTGTCCTTTTTGCGCAATTCGATCTGCCACTCCTCGATGTCTTTAAATTCCGAAAGACACACGGAAAAATTACTAAAATTAACCAACGACCCCTTGACTTTGGAAATGTGCACGTCTTTCACGTCGGAAAGGCGAGTAATATCGCTCGCCAAACGCGGCATCGTCCGAAGGCAATGCGGACACGGTTCCCACGTGATCCCGCCTTTTACAAAATCGCCGGTGCGATAACGGATGACGCTACTGCCGCGCGAATCAATCGACGTGTAGACAATTTCGCCGTCCTCCTCCGGGCCTTTGACTTCACCCGTCGTAGGATCGATGATTTCAAAAATCTCCTTGTCCGGATAAAGGTGATAGCCGCTGGACATTCTATTGTTTGACGGGCATTCCGCCCACGCGCAGCGCGCTTCCGTAAATCCATAGGTTCCAAAAACCGCAACATCCGTCGCCCCCATGGAAATCAGCAGTTCTTCTAATTTCAATTTAAAAGCGGTTGTGACCCGGGCCGCACCTAGAACAACTTTTTTGACAAATTCCATGCGCCGCCCTTCTTCCTTGGCCTGACGCAAAACATGATACACATAACTGGGTACGCCCAAAATTACTGAAGGCCGCATTTTCAAAATCGCGGTAATATTTCCATCCGTTCCCATCACCTTACCGCCACCGGTGCTCAAAATCAAAACACAGGATGACAAACCACCGAAGACCACCTGCCAAAAAGCTAAATGCGGGGCAAAAGGAAAAAGATTAACAATATTTTCCGTGTTTTTAATATTAAAAACATCGACCATGCGTGATCCAAAAAGTCCGAGATTTTCAATATCGTATTTTGAATACAGATAAGACAAAGGTTTTTCCGTCGTTCCGGTTGTAAAAGTTATAAAAACAGGACGATATTCGCGGCCCAGTCTCTCCTTGACGGCCTCAGAACCTTTCATCATGGCCAAAACCTTTAATTTTAAAAGTTCAGGCAAGGGCCAATGTTTTTTAATTTTCTCGGCATCAGGCTGCAAAACAAATTCAATATTTTTACGCGGGTTCTCCGGGTCAATAAAATCCTTCTTGGAAGTAAAAGGAACATGTTTGAGGTCAGCGACCGTCCGAATGGACCGAGGGTTAATCTTATGTTTCCGGAACAATTGCTGATAATGCGGGCTAAACGGATAAAGATGAAAATTGATAAAATGATGGAGCTTGCGGTTTTGAAGCTCTCGGATTTCTAAACGGGATAATTTTGCTATATTTTGCCAGTGGTCCATGAGAAATAATTCTTTGGCTGTTGATTAAAGAACAATACGCCTTCCAAGTATAAAACATCCCGGCCCGAATTCAATGACTATTGCACAATTCCCACACCGTATTCATAGACGAGCCTTCCGCCAAAATAGGCTCCGGCCGTCACGGTTAATGCGATCACGACAACAAGAATTATAAAAAACCGCCGAAACATCCTTTCATCTCTTTTTAAAAACCAAAGCAAAATCCATCCCGCCCAAGAAACTCCCAAGGTCACAAAACCTAGGTTTTCATGCCACTCCAAGAGAGGATGATGCAAATGGTGCCGCTCAGCTTCCAACCACCCTGTCATCACGGTCAAAGAAGTGGCGAGCGTGGCTACAACATACAGATGTAGGGCCGTTTGATGAAAGCTTTCTTTTTTTAAACTCCATCCTAGAATTGCAAAACCCAGCGCACTTAAGAATAAGGCCACAGGGAAATGAACAAAAACAGGATGAATTGGAAGATTCAACCCGGACATGAGTTATTTGATGTCGCCCTTTTCCTGCAAAATCTTAATATATTTTTCCGGGTCTTTATTGAAATCCTTTTTGCACATGGGACAACACAGATTGTAAACTTTACCTTTGTACTCTACCGTAACCTCTTGGCCTTTCATAGATTCTTCACCAATTTCCTCACCGCTTACGGGACATGTTTTATTGCCTACATTAATGGCTTCCACCGCAAAAACATGGTTAGCCGCATATCCACTGATTCCCAAAGCTAAAACCAAAGCTAAAATAAAATTCTTTTTCATTTCCCTCTCCTTTTGATTTTTAAAAATTTTACATAAAAAACAAAAATCGTGCCACGCAGAAAGTAAAAACAAAATCCCGATGACCAAAACAACCCATCGGCCCCAAGTGAAAAATAGCGACCCTATCATCATAACGCCGAAAAAGGTCCTTGTAAATCGTTCTTCAGATTTCACATTGACTCTCCTCTCATCTATTTATATTTCTTTTACGTATCCCTTTGTTTATCTTAACTTGCCTTTTAATTCAAACCTTGATTTCCAAATATAAAAAATCACGGGATAAATCAATAATTCCAGACCGAAAGAGCTGATCAGTCCACCCACCATGGGAGCCGCAATGCGTTTCATGACATCCGCCCCGGCCCCATGTGAAAACATAATCGGCAAAAGTCCCAAGAGTGCGGCCATGACCGTCATCATTTTTGGACGGATACGACGGACCGCGCCATGGATAATCGCTTCCCGCAAATCCTGATCCGATTTCATGGCGTCCCGGCGAAGGGCATCTTTGTAAGAAAGGTCCAGAAATAAAAGCATCAGCACTCCCGTCTCAGCATCCAATCCCATCAGAGCGATCATTCCCACCCATACGGCAATGGAGAGGTTATATCCTAACACCCACAATAACCAAAAAGCGCCGACAAGGGAAAACGGCACCGCCAATAAGACGATACCGGTTTTCACCCAAGATTGAGTATTCATGTAAAGAAGCAGAGCAATGACAAACAGCGTTAAAGGAACAATGACTTTTAGACGTTCCCGGACGCGCAACATATTTTCGTATTGACCGCTCCAGATCAAACTGTATCCTTCGGGAAGATTCAATTGGTCCGCGACTTTCCTTTTGGCTTCCTCAACATACGATCCAATATCACGGCCCGCCACATCCACATAAACATAACCGGCCAGCATTCCGTTTTCATTGCGAATCATCGAAGGACCGGTCCGCAAAATAATATTGGCGACTTCGCCTATCGGGACCTGCGCTCCTGAAGGAGTCGAGATCAAAACTCTTTTTAATTCATCGATATTATCTCGCAAACCGCGAGGGTAACGGACATTCACACTGTATCGTTCTCGGCCTTCGACGGTGGTTGTTATATTTTCACCGCCGATGGCAGACTGGATGGTCGTCTGCGCATCCTCTACCGACAACTGATACCGGGCCAGCTGCTCACGGTTAAGATCAAAGTCGAGAAAATATCCGCCTTCGGTCCGTTCGGCAAAAACACTGCGCGTCCCGGGAATATCTTTTAAAAGCGACTCCAGCTTCATTCCGGTTTGGTCAATATCTTTAAAGTTGGTCCCCAAGATTTTAATTCCGAGCGGTGTGCGCATACCCGTAGAAAGCATGTCCATACGATTTTTTATCGGCATGGTCCAGGCATTCGTCGTCCCCGGAATTTTAAGCGCTTGATCCATCTCATCAATAAGTTGCTCATGGCTCATTCGTTTTCCGTTGACGATACGCCAATCCTTCTGTGGCTTTAACAAAACCACCGTTTCCATCATGGAAAATGGCGCCGGATCCGTCGAGCTTTCAATACGCCCCGCCTTGCCAAAAACCTTGTCAACCTCGGGAAAACTTTTCAGAATGGTATCCTGAGTTTGCAATAATTTTTGCGCTTGCGTTATGGAAATCCCAGGCATGGTGATAGGCATGTACAAAATTTGCCCTTCCCACAAAGGCGGCATAAATTCTGATCCCATTCTTAAAAATAAAGGAACGATGCTGGCCATCAATAATAAAGCCACACAAATTGTTGCTTTTACGTGCGAAAGAACAAAACGGCATACGGGTTCGTATACACGGAATAAGACGCGGCTAATAGGGTGCTTCTCCTCGGGATAATAACGGCCGACTAAAAAAACATTACCTATCTTCGCTAACCAGCGCGGACGTCCGGCAAACGGTTTGGTCCGCACAAATAAAAGACGAAGCGCCGGGTTTAAAGTTACAACCAAGATCGCCGCAATGGCCATAGCAAATGTTTTTGACCAGGCGAGAGGTTTGAATAAACGTCCTTCCTGGTCCAGAAGAGTAAAAATAGGCAAAAAGGAAACCGCAATGACCAATAAGGCAAAAAAGATCGATGGCGCAACCTCCTTGAGCGCGTTGAGGGCCACCACTTGTGGATTTTCTTTTCGTCCATTGCTCTCCCATTCTTCCAAACGCTTATAAACATTTTCCATTTGGACAATCGCCCCATCAACTAAAACACCAATGGATATCGCGATTCCGGCGAGCGACATGATATTCGATGTCAACGTTAATCCCAACAAAGGAATAAAAGCGAGCAAGACCGCGATAGGAATGGTAAGGATGGGAATAAATGCCGACGGGAAATGCCACAAGAAAACCAAGATCACCAAACTGACAATGATCATTTCCTCCAGCAATTGTTTTTTAAGATGAGAAATCGCCCGCAAAATCAGATCTGACCGGTCATAAGTGATGTCAATTTTTACGCCTTCGGGCAAGGAAGATTCATTTTCCTTGAATTTAGCCTTGACGGCTTCAATGACCTTCAAAGCATTTTCACCCTGCCGCATCACAACCGTTCCACCGACCACATCACCATGACCGTTTAAGTCCAGAATTCCCCGCCGGATATCGCCGCCGATGGTGACCGTTCCAATGTCCTTAATCATAATCGGAGCGGCATTAGCTTCATCCGCAGGTAAAACGATCTTTTCAAAATCCGCAATCGATTTGGCATAGCCATGCCCGCGAATCATATATTCCGCGCCGGTCAATTCAACAAGGCGGCCTCCTGTTTCCTGGTTTCCTTTCCGCACCGCTTCGATGACCTTGGTCAAGGGAATTTTGTAAGCCGACAATTTACGCGGGTCAACCGTAATTTGATACTGCTTGACAATTCCCCCTTGAGAAGCCACTTCAGCTACCCCCGGGACAGATTGCAACCAATAACGTAAATGCCAATCTTGAAAACTGCGCAATTGCGCCAAATCATGCTTCCCGCCGGTGTCCACTAAAGCGTATTGCAAAACCCATCCGACACCGGTTGCATCCGGCCCCAATTCGGTTTTAACTCCGTCGGGTAACTGAGATGAAATTTTACTCAAATATTCCAAGACACGACTTCTGGCCCAATATAAATCCGTCCCGTCTTTAAAAATTACATAGACGTAGGAATAGCCAAAATCCGAAAAACCGCGGATCGCTTTGACCCCGGCCACACCTAAAAGCGATGACACGATGGGATAGGTCACCTGGTCTTCAATCAAATCCGGACTACGATCCCATCGCGAATAAATAATGACCTGGGTGTCGGACAAATCAGGAAGGGCATCCAGAGGAATATTTTTTACCGCCCATACCGAAGCGACAAGAGCGACAAAAACAAAAATCAAGACCAAGAACTTTTGCCGGGCACATATATCAATGATTTTTTCAATCATGAGGACTTTCCCCCATCAACGCACCTTGCAAACGACTTTCCGAATCTAAAAGAAAATTGCCGGAGACCACGATGGTTTCCCCTTCTTTTAATCCGGATTTAATGGCCACCATCCCGTCTCCCTCAAAACCTGTCTGAACAAAGCGTGGTTCAAAAACTCCTTCACGTTCCTTTTCCTGGACAAAAATCACCTTGCTCAAACCGGTGTCCATTATAGCTTCACGCGGAACAACAACACCCTCATCCAATTCCACTGGCATATCAACCGTCACATACATGTTCACTTTCAATTCGCCGCGATATTCCGGCACTTCAATCCGCACCTTGGTTGTGCGGGTCCGCGGATCTATTTCTAGCGACACATTCCGAACAATGCCTTCCATGGTTTCGCCATAGGCAGGAATGGTAATCTTAACTTTTTGAGTGGGAGCAATAAAACCTAAGTCGTTTTCCAATACCTGGGCATAAATCCACGTCGGATGATTTTCCGCAAAGAACAATAAATCCGGCTGCACCCACGGTCGCCCTTGTTTGACAGCGCGCAATTTTTCCATTTCCCCATCCGTTAAACCCATGTGGATTAACTCATACTCTGCCTTGATGAGTCTTTGTTGGGCTTTGAGTTTATCAGTGCTACGCCAAAGCCCTTGAGACGGGGACGTATTATAATATTTCCACCAGTCTTCACGAAAATTATCGGCCACCACCTGCCGACGCAGAACATAAGCATAATATTGTTGCCAGGCGTCAATATATTCTAATTGAGCGCCATACAATTCCAGGTCATGGGCCACCTGACCATAAGCGTGAATGGTTTTGATTAAAGCCTTCCTTGTCACCTTCATGGTCTTTATTCCAATCAATTGTTGTCGATGTTCGTTAAGCGAAACGACAGCATATCCAGGGACAGCTTCCGATGATGTTGACGAAGACTTTTGCGAGGAATCTTCCTTCTTGATTAATTTCATGCCGCAGATGGGACAGTTGCCCGGATGATCGCTGTTATAGTGAGGATGCATGGGACAATAGTACGTCCCTTTGGGCGCCGTCGTCGTAGGCCGGGAAGAAAAATAAGCGGGCGACCAGACGATCCAAGCCAAGGCCAAGACAAAAATAATTCCAAGAATAACCCCAATTTTACGCATGCTTCCTCCATTTTTACACAAACATATATTCAGGACTGAGACGATTTAATTCAAATTGTAAAAATGATTAAACGCGTAAAATAGGATTTTGGAAACACAGGGAAGCGTGAAAAGGCGGGGCGGTGAAGCCAACAATTAAATGGAGGTGAGAGCCACAGTTTTCAAGGGACTCATTTGAACCGTTAGCCAACAGGGGAGCCCAGAAAATCTTTGTATACTGTAAAACAAAACCAGGATTGTCCGAAATCGCCTTGATTTTTGCATGAGGACATTCGGTTTGATGATTGGATGTGTTCTTCTGGGGACAAGCGGCGCACGGCAGCTTTTTTTGTGAGGAAGCTTCGGCCTTAAGGCAGCAGCAGAAAAGAAATAAAAAAACAACCGGGATGAAAAGCAATAAACTGAAAAATTTTCGATAATTTCGAAAAAACATTTTAAACCTTCCTAAGTAGCTGGAACAACTTTTCCCTTACTCCGATAATAGAGTTTAGCTGAATCCAGCTGCCAACGCAAGGACGAGTTAAATTTCCACCCTTTTTGCTATTTTCCCGCGAGCTGGGAAGCTTTTGTTTCAATCGACTGTGAAAGTTCCGTAAAAGACTTTTCAAAAGACGCGACACCGTCAGACAAAAGTTTATTGCAAATCACTTCAAGATCGATTCCTTGGGCCTTAAGATCCATCAAAACCAAACCTGCTCCCCCAGCCTCTTGGCCATTGAGGGCTAAATTTAGCATCTCACGCTCAGTCATTAAAATCTTTAATGTTTTCTCGGGCACAGTATTGACGGTATCTTTGGCGATAAGTTCCTGGATATATTTCAAATTGCTGTAAGCAGGATTCTTGGTTCCCGTCGAGGCCCAGAGAACACGTTGGAAATGAGCCCCTTGAGCGGCCAGAGATTTAAAACGGCTGCTATTGGCCAGCTCCAAAGACTTGGCAAAAACCAACTGACAATTGGCAATGGCGGCCTTACCTTTTAAAAAGTTGAGTTTTTCCTTTTGCGAAACTATGGGAATTCTTTTATCCAAAATTTCATCGACGGCGCTATCGATACGGCTGACAAAAACACTCGCAACAGAAGCGATAGGACTCAGATCATTTTGCTTTTGGCTCAAACGTTCCAAGCCTTTGAAGAATGCATTGACAGTGTTTTCATATTGTTTGAGAGAAAAAATCAATGTGACATTCACGTTGATCCCAGCGGCCAATAATTCTTCAATCACCGGAAAACCCGCCGGAGTTGAAGGGACCTTGATCATGACATTTTTTCGATGAGCTTTGTGATAAAGACGCTGGCCTTCTTTAATCGAAGCGGCGGTGTCATTGGCCAGCAAAGGATTGATTTCCAAGCTCACATAACCATCTTGGCCATGAGTTGATTTGTAAAGCGGTTCAAAAATATCGCACGCTTCCTGAATATCGCGAATGGTCAGTTCATCATAAATTTCAAAGGTCGACTTCCCTGCGGCTTTCAGCTGGGAAATTTTCTCGTCGTAATCCTTACTCTGACTGATCGACTGATTGAAAATCGTTGGATTTGAAGTCATCCCCCGCAAACCCTGGTCGACCCAATCCTGCAAGGCATTGGTTTCAAGCAACGGCCGGCTGATGTAATCGAGCCAAATACTTTGGCCTAGTTTTTCTAATTCATGCAATTTTGTGTGAGACATATTGACCTCGGGATGTCAGTTGTGCGGGTCGTGGCACTGCGGCACCCGCTAAATTTTAATTAATTTTCTTTTTATAACTTTACGTGCTGCTGCAGCGATATCAACGTCTTTCAAATGATACGCCCTCATCAACTCTGCAGGCGTCCCGCTCTCACCAAAACTGTCCTTAACTGCTACCATTTCTACGGGAACGGGAGAATTTTGTGCTAAAACCTCGACAACCGCGCTTCCTAAACCGCCGTTGATCTGATGTTCTTCCGCCGTCACAATTGCACCTGTTTCTTTTGCGGCGGCAAGAATCGCATCTTGATCAATCGGTTTGATGGTATGCATATTAAGCACACGCGCCTCAATGCCTTCAGCTTTTAACATTTCAGCGGCACTTAACGCTTCCGAAACCATGATTCCGCACGCAATAAAGGTGACATCTTTTCCCGGCCGCATTAAATTGGCTTTGCCGATCACAAAAGGATCGCTGTCTTTAGTAATGACCGGCACAGGAGCTCGAGAGGTACGCATATAAATCGGCCCTTTTTCACTGACAATGGCGCGGATCGCTTTTTTAACTTCAATATTATCCACGGGGCAAATGACGCGCATGTTCGGCAAAACGCGCATGATGGCCAAGTCTTCCAAACATTGTGCGGATGCGCCATCTTCACCGACGGTAACGCCAGCGTGTGAGCAAACAACTTTGACATTGGTATTGTTATAACAAACATCCATGCGGATTTGATCATACGCGCGATTCGTCATAAAAACCGCGAAACTGGTGGCAAAGGTCACAAATCCCAACGTGCTGGCTCCGGCGGCCGTTCCCACCACATCCTGCTCGGTTATTCCTAAATTAAAAAATCTTTCCGGGTAAGCTTTTTTGAAATATTCGGCGCGGGTGGCATCTTCCAAGTCGCCGGAGAAAACCAAAATCTTGCCGTTGGTTTTTCCCAATTCGACTAACTCCGTCCCAAATCCATCGCGCGTTGCAATCATCTCCGCCATCTTATTGACTCCTGCCTGCGGCCAGTTCGGTTAAAGCTTCTTTGAGTTGTTCAGCGTTGGGCGCTTTGCCGTGCCACGCCGCCTTTAATTCCATAAATTTAACGCCTTTCCCCTTGATCGTATTGGCAATAATCACCGTGGGCTTGCCTTTGGTGTTTTCGGCGTTATCGAGGGCATTAAATAAAGCGCTAAAATCATGACCGTCGATGCTCAAGGTATTCCATCCAAAACTTTCCCACTTCTGTTTTACGGGTTCAATATTTTTGATGTCCATCAACAAACCATTTTCCTGCACCTGATTATGGTCAACAATTGCGCACACATTATCCAGCTTATGATGTGACGCAGTCATGGCCGCTTCCCAAACGGAACCTTCCTGAATTTCCCCGTCACCCATCAGGCAAAATGCACGAAAACTCTTTTTCAACAACTTGGCCCCAATAGCCATGCCGTTGGCGACAGCCAGTCCGTGGCCCAATGAACCGGTATTAAATTCCACACCCGGAGTTTTTGTAGTGACATGACCTTGCAAATGGCTATGAAATTTACGAAATGTTTTTAATTCCTCTTTAGGGAAATATCCCGCGTTGGCCAACGTCACATAAACGACCGGCGAAACATGGCCTTTAGAAACAATCAGACGATCGCGGTCTTCCCAATGCGGATCCGTGGGCCGGTGCTTCATCTTATAAAAATAAAGAGCAATCATAATTTCAACAGCTGATAACGAACCTCCCGGATGACCGGAACCCGCGGCATGGATTGTTTCTAAAATTTCTTTACGGAATTCAAAAGCTTTATTTTTAAGGGACTGAATATCCGGGGCTTGGGGTGTCAATGTTTTACTCCGTGAAGGATTAAAGCAACTCATCGTTTAAATCACCTCGAGTATATTAAAATCTGTTTTGCTTGTCAAGAACAAGTCCAGCTATATAGCGGGCTCGTCGAGTCTTCCCTTGATAACTCCTCCAGAAACGATAATTTTTAAGGCTTCCTCAACCGTAATGTCAGGAAAAACCAAATCCGCTTTGGGAACCAGAGTCAAGAAGCCGGTTAAAGGAGACGGGGTATGGGGAACAAAAACATAGGCCATAGCCAAAGAGGTTTTTCCGCCAACCTTGGGTGGCACATCATTGGTTAAAAAGCCGATAGAATAAATTCCTTGGCGGGGATATTGGACCAAGACCACTTGACGAAAATTGAGTTTCTCCTCCGAGAAAAGAAACAGTGAAATCTCTTTAAAGGCCGGATAAACTTGCTTAAAAAAGGGTAATTGCAATAACAATCTTTCAAACAGCGGATAAATTCTGCGTCCCAGAAAATTTGTGACCATAAAACCAATAACCACGATGAGTAACAAACAGATCACAATACTAAAACCGCGGAAATAAAAACCAAACTCTTTGGAAAAGTAAGGTTCAATGTATTTGCCCAAAAATCCGTCAGCAATATTAAAAGTCACGATCAAAAGTTTGACCGTCAAGACGAGCGGCAGAAAAGCGACCAATCCGGCAACAAAATATTTTCTTAAATTATTCATTTTTCTTTGTCTTTCCTTTTATATAAAGTTTGCTGTGAAAACGGCTATAAGAAAAATAAACCACCAACCCGATAGCCAGCCAAATGCCCAGCCGCCACCATGTTTCACTCGGAAGAGCCACCATCATCGCACCGCAAACCACAATTCCCAGAATAGGAAACAAAGGAACGCAGGGAGCGCGATAGGGCCGAGGAGCATGCGGTTGGGTATATCTAAAAATCAAAACTCCTCCGCAAACAATGACAAAAGCCAATAACGTTCCGATACTGGTCATGTGCCCCAATTTTGAAATGGGAAGGAAGCCGGCAAAAAAACTGATAAAAAACATAAAGATAATGTTTGAACACCAGGGTGTTTTCCATTGGGGATGAATGTCAGAAAAAATTTTAGGCAAAAGACCGTCACGCGACATGGAATAAAACACACGGGACTGGCCTAAGAGCAAGACAAGAATGACCGAGGTAAACCCGCCGATGATTCCCAGTTTGACCATCGCCTGCAACCAAGGATAAGGCGTCAAATTGATCGCGGTGGCGACAGGTGCAGGGTCGCCTTTCATCATTTTATAATTTAACATTCCGGTCAAAACCGACGAGAATGCAATATAAATGATGGTGCAAATCAGCAGCGAACCCAAAATCCCGATGGGAACATCACGTTTGGGATTGCGCGATTCCTGCGCGGCGGTCGAAACAGTGTCGAACCCGATGTAAGCAAAAAATATAACGCCGGCGGCCTGCATGATTCCGCTGAAACCGAATTCCCCGAACTTACCGGTATTAGGCGGAATATAAGGAATATAATTTTCCGGTTTGATATAGTGAATGCCGATGGCGATAAAGATAACGACGACCGCTAATTTGACAATCACAATGATCGAATTGACACGGGCGCTTTCCTTAATACCCAGCATGAGCAAAAGCGAAATCACCCAAATGATAAAAATGGCCGGGACATTGATAATGCCGTGTGTTTCAGTCCCATCGGTGAGTTTAAGGACATCAAAAGGGCAAGCGGCAAAACGCGCGGGCAAATGGATTCCAAAATCGTTTAAAAATGACAGAACATACCGCGACCAGCTCACCGCCACGACCGCGGACGCGACCGCATATTCCAAAACCAAATCCCAGCCGATGATCCAGGCAATAAATTCCCCCATGGTCGCGTAGGTATAGGTGTAGGCGCTGCCCGCAACCGGAATCATGGAAGCCAGTTCGCTATAACACATCCCGGCAAAAGCGCAGCCTAAGGCCGCAACCATAAAGGAAAGAACAACTGCCGGCCCAGCATTTTCCGCGGCTGCAATTCCGGTTAAAGAGAAAAGCCCCGCCCCGATAATGGCGCCAATCCCCAGCGCAATCAAACTGACGGGACCTAAAGTTTTTTTGAGTTTATGTTCCCCCTCGTCGGAGGTGGAGATGATTTGGTCGATGGGCTTTTTAATAAAAAGATTCATGAGCATAACAACGCAGAATAGAAAATACCGACTCGCCAAAACTTTCAAATGGGCCATGCAGGACTCGAACCTGCCGCCCAGAGATTAAGAGTCTCTTGCTCTACCAGATGAGCTAATGGCCCCAAAAATACTAAAAATTTCGTTCTAAAGTTTCTCTTGCCTATCCCATCGAGGGAACTTCGTCCAGATGAGCTAAGGGCCCAATAAAAATCCAAAATTAAAACACCATTTCATTAAAAGCGTTCCCCAATATAGCAGAATAATTTTTGACTGTAAAGCGGAAGGTTGCTTCCCAAATTCCTACTTAGAAAATGATTCTCCCCTCGAGACCTCGACGAGTGAAATTTTTCACCCATTGTGTGAAAGGCTGCTCGTCGATAAACGGTTTCTAAGTAGGAATCGGGGTGCTTATCGATGTTAAAATTCGCGAACAACGCAATTCGCCATATTCCTTATGTTATAAAATTTAAATAATTCTCCCGATTGATGCTTTCAAAAACCGCACCCGGATAAGTCACCTGCCACTGCTTGGGAGGCATCGCTTTTGTTTTACCCCATTTCATCTCATAAGCAAATATTTTCCCATCCCTCTCCTCGACGAGATCAATTTCGCTTTTTTCCCAAGTCCGCCAAAAATAGGCATTCGCATAAATATCCTGATAGACCCGTTTCTTGACTCTCTCCATAAAAAGAAAATTTTCCCAAAGCTCACCGATATCATTACGCAAATCCAGTGAATTAAAATTCGAAATCACCGCATTGCGAATCCCAACATCATAAAAATAATATTTTCCTTTTTTCGCCATTTCCGACCGCAGATTCCGACTAAACCCTCTTAAAGAATAAATAACAAAAGTTTTTTCAAAAAGATCGAGATAACGACCTGCCGTTTTGCGATCAATCCCAATTTGTTGTCCTAATTCCGCCAGTGAAACTTCTTTCCCGATTTGAAAGGCTAATAAACGCAAAAGATCCATAATGATCTTGGGACTTTTAATCTGTTCGAGTTCCAAAATGTCTTTTAATAAATAGGACTGTGCTAACTCTTCAAGCATACGGATTTTTTCGATCCGCATCTCGGTTGCGACAATCTCAGGGTATCCACCAAAAATCAAAGATTGCTCAAGTTTCATTTTTAATTCATGGGAGTTATAAAGTTGCTTTAACTCCAACTGCGCAATGGGGTAAAGTGTCAGTGTTGTTTTTCTGCCCGTAAGCGGTTCGCCGACATGCCCGGCCAGCTCAAATGACGAAGAGCCCGTGGCGATCACTTTTATTTCTGGTATCCCGTCGATAAGAAGCTTGAGCCCCTGCCCGATGCCCTTTATTTTTTGTGCCTCATCAATAACAATCAAATCATAACCTTGTGCATATTCTTTGAGTGCATTTAAATCCTGAGAACCAAGAATGGTTTGGACATTGATATCATCACCGATATCAAATTTATATTTACCCTGATAGGTTTTAAGAAAATTCTTTACAAGCGTGGTTTTCCCAGCTTGCCGGGGTCCGTAAATAATTAAAGCCTTATTGGGCTTAATATATGCTTCTAGATTTTCATAAAAACGAGGCAATTGCATAGATAAAAAATACCACAATCCCTATAAAATGTCAATTAGAGGGATTTATAACACCGATAAAATATATTTTAAAGGGATTACTTAATGCAGTTGAGATATTTCTACTGGAGTTTCCGACTTTTCCTTTAGCCCCAAGAACATCCGCACATTAGTCATCGGTTGGATATTAATAATAACAGGTGTGAATCCCGGGACGTTCTGGAGTTCACGTAGTTGCTGCGTATCAATTTCAAACTTGATCTCTCCCCCCCGAGTCTGCGTTTCCACATTCAATTTGTCCGCGTTAAAATCAATACCACCCTTGGTCTTGGTATCAATCGCCGAAGAACCTACCGCGCCGGCGGGAAATGGATTATTTCCCTCGACCAAGTCAGAAATACGCTTGGCCAAGTTCTCGCTATCAGGTTCGTTATCCTCAAAGACCTGATTTCCAATATTATCAAATACGACATTAAAGGGAGATATTCGATAAATTTTGGCTTTGCTGGCTTCGGGATGCCCCGCAAAATACCCCTCGGAGACACGGTCATCGACCAGCAATTCATAGTTTAGACTAGCAATGTCCTTCCCACCGTTATGGAGGCGGGACCATAGCTTAATCTTAGCCTCAGTATCCAAGAGAGGATCATTAAACCTTTGCGCAATTAAATAAGAGGACCGATCATTTTCAATCACAAAATTTTCTCCGGTAACATTTAAATCAAAATATTGTTTGAATTGCGGATTCGCTGACAAAATTTCCCGCGCAGAAGTCTGGCTAGATCTAGTCCAAATCATCAACCGATAGCCCATTTTTTTTAATTTCTT
>JANPFV010000104.1:0-120325 GCA_031423615.1 Candidatus Omnitrophota bacterium | reverse complement strand
AACTATAGACCCAACATTGGATCTTAAATAGGGAATTACAGTTCTTTCAGCGAATAAATTCAACACCCGCCGCTGTGAGAACGCAAGCTCGGTCTTTAAACTATCCGGGTTATTCCATACCCGTTGTTTAGTTTCCTGGTAAATTTTAACGAGAAGTTCTCCGAATCTGTGGTCCAACTCCTCCTCTTCCATACCCTTCAATATTATTTCCCACACCTTAGCAGCCTTCGGACCGTTTAGCCCTTCTGCATATTTAATAATTGTTCCCCACCAATGTTCATAAGCCTTATAACCGTCATCGTTATTTACTAACGTATATAATTCCTTCTCCGATTCTGTTGGCGGTCCCACCCTTTTATCAATAAGACGCTCAACGCTCCAATCCGGATCCGGGCCAATCTTTCGCCAATCTGATGTTCCGGCAATAGGAAAAATATAAGCGGCCTTAAGCGCTGCTTGAGTCTCGGGAGAATTTGCCGAAAGAAAGACTGAATGATGTTCTCTAGAAATTTTTGCACCATATGGCAGTTTACTTAATTCCAAAACGAGATATACTAACTCCCTGTTTTGCCCTGACAACATATCGGCACCGGGCGATTCAGGAGAAAGATAATTCGCCGCCATTCTAATTATTTCGGCCATGACCACCTGAGTGAGACCTTCCGGAGGTGGGAAACCTTTTACCCGCTCATAACTGGCAAGAATAGCTCTTCGAATTTGAGCATAACCGGAATTAAGAGCTTTAGGGCCCTCCAGTGTGGGCAGGACAGCTTCCCGGCTCAATTTCAATAACTCATTTCTGGCATCAGTAAAATCTCTCTGTATCAATACGCTGATTGCTAAATCCAAAGCCGCTAAAGGAAAATTAACTTGCCCTGGAAGAGGATCATCAAAATCAATCAAAATCTCATCAATTTTCACCAAGAAATCTGCAAATTTTCGCCCAAATTTTTTCTTTTCATTCTCATCTAAATCTAAATTGCTTAACCGGTCAAAAGCTGTCTGGAAAACACGTTGTATCTCAGGATGGCCGGAAAAATATCTAGTAATAAGTTGGGTGGTCAATGGCTTTAAATCAGTCGCCAATTCATTCTTCAATATCCGTTGATATTCAGCATGAAATTCGTAGAAGGCCTTTCGTATTTCAACATAATCAGGGGAATTAACCATGGTCAACGCGAGGAATTGCCTTTCGAAATCATAGACTTGATAATACCGGTACCTTTGCTGAATAATTTTTTTTCTTTTTGTAAAAACATCACTCCAATCATTTATAGTATTAAAGTGCTTTTTGTCTATAAGAAGTTGACCGGGTTGGTTTGTATCGGTTCTTATCCCCAGACGAGCAAACATTGGGGCATTTGCCTTATAATCTGCTGGTGAAATGTTACTTGTCTCGGTGAGAGTAATATTTTTTTCAGACGCATCTTGCGGTCCAAACCAATATCCTGCTCCATTTAATACTTCAGACAAGAAAGCACGGACGGGAGGAGAAATTGGAACTTTGGAAGAATTCGTTGATACATCCTGCCATAATTCTGCAATCATCTCTTCCGTCGCTCTCGCAATCTGTCCCTCCAAAGAACTCGACGCGGAGCCTTGTAATTTTAATAAAGTTAACCTCATCGCCAATTCGAAGTCCTTTTGCTTGCCCCTACTATCGACTGTAGGCGGCTGATTATCATAAATATTTATCATCTTCTCATAACCCGCCGTTATTGGCTCCCGGATTATGTTCATCCCGGTGCCTGCGAGAATCGCACGCAAAAACTCCACATCACTTAAGTTTGGTTTTACCGTTGGCCTTTCACTTAACTTCTCCTCTAGTGCCCTTGTTCCCCCCAAAATCTTAGCAAGGGCATTTGCCATTTGGCCGCTTAACTCATCAATCTGGGGAAGAATTCCGACTGCACCGCCCGGTGATGGTTGTTCACTTAAAAATTGGATAATCTGACCATGGATCCGGGCTGCCCGCAAATAAATAACATTTCTTAATATTGAATCTTCCCTTAGCACGCTGCTCAACTCATTTAATGCGCTATTCCACCTATCAATCTCTGGCTTTGATATTTCTAATCCCGAAACAGGAGAAAAACCAAGGCGCGAAATTTCCAGCATTCTTTGGCTGTCCTCAATAACCGACATTATATCACGATAACCAATCACCACCGACTCACCAAAGCTTGCTAAAATAGTCAAGAGACTTAAGCGCACTTTAAAACTGCTCAATTTATCAAAAGTAGCCTGTGCTTTCCTCTGTTCCTCCTCGCCCAAATTACTCTTCACAAATTCCAGCAACTCACCTCTACGGGTTGGATCAATCACCAAAAACATCCCCAATCTTTGATCATTTAACGACGGCCTAACATCACCCGTCCATTGCGATATTTCTTTTATCCCATCCCTATCTCCACGGTGAGCCGATATCATCATAGCCATAAAACGTGTTTCATCCGCTGTAAAATTATTCTTCAATGCCCATGCCAGCCGCGCTGTGTTTTCAAATTTGAGCATTTTGTTATCAATCTCGTCACCAATCGGACCTTCAACTCCGGAAGATTCAAGGGCCAAACTATTTTCGGGAGTCACACCTTCTCCTATGGAGGCTAAAGATCGGCTTAAGGAAGCCAATATTCTCTCAATCGGCGCGTCGGCTGGAGTATAAGAAAGATTTCTTAAGCGGCTCACCACTTCCGCTGCGACTGCATAAGATTCACTTTCTCCAAGAACCTGGTTAATCCTGTCTAGCATAACAACAGGTTTTCTTGCCCGCCAGTTTTGGGCGTACTGGGATGGGTCTACTTCTGCCTCCGAAAGTATTCTCCACTGATATTGAATCGTATCTACCGTGTTTTGTGCCTTTGCAGCAATATACTCAGGAGTTACTGCCGGAAGTTGAAATACTGTCGAACTCGACCGGTCAGCGCCTTCTTTTAAACGCAACACTTCCTTGTCTGTTCCCAATTGCACTCTGGCATCCAGTTTCCCCGAACTTAGAACGGGCTGCATACTTAAAGAAGAGGAAGCCTTTCTTGAAAATTCTCCCGCTTTAAAAACCATGGATGTTCCCCCGGAAAAATATTTGCGCGGAATCATCTCTCCCGTCGTCGGGTCTTGTTCTTCCTTAATCAAATTGTAAGCGCCCTTCTTGAAGGCGGCCAAATACTGTTCATAAATTCTTTGCTTCATTTCTTTATCATCGGTCGTCACACCCACGACCTTGCTTTGGTCCGCATAAATTTTGCCCAACAAACTTTCTTTGAGCGCTTGTTTAAACCATGTGGCTAAAATAACGGAATTGTAAACCTGACGCACTCCGGCAAAATTCTTTCCTTCATTGATTTCCTTTTCGATGGCAGGAAGAATGGTCGAACGAAAAATGAGGGACTGTCCCCGATTTGTTGGGGACTGTCCCTCATTTTCGCGGGAATTGTGTTCAGGAAAAGGGGCAGTCCCTTTTTCATACTCCTCCTGCATCATGACTTTCAAACGCTTTTCACCGATGACGACAATGCCGCCGTTTTCTAAAACCTCTGCTTTCTGCGGAACAATCCACACCTTGCTTAAAGTGCTGGCTTCGACATTGTCCTGTCCGGCTTGAGCGCGGACCTTGGTCCAAAACTCTTGCCCCAGCTTTTCTTCCGGGTTGGTCAAAGACGAGGCCAATTGCTTTAAAACATAATCCTGTTCTAACATGGTTTTGCCCATGATTGTTTGTCCGAGAGCGTCGGGAATAATGCGGTCTTTTTCGTAAGGAGACAAATTGACCCAGGAATCTTTATCGGGAATAGTCAGCGCGGCCAAAAAATATTTGACCAGCTTTTCGGTTTCGCTTTTGAGCTCTTCGGATGAGAGTTTGTTCTGGCCTTGATCGACGATAAAATCAAATAGAAAAGGATTTTCGGGATGGATCTTTAAGCCGATAAGAATGAGCGGCTGAAAACCAGCGACCGAGGACGGAGCGGCTAGCGGCAAAACCTGCGCTCCGGCGGGGGAAACGATTAAAGAACTCACAAAACAAATCATCACAACCCAACTTATTACTCTGCGCATAGACCTATCCTTTTTGCCGGTTGAGACAAAGAAATCTGCTGGCGGATTTTCCGCCGCCTGAAAAATAAAACTTCAATATGGGAATTAAAACAAGCAGGTGATACAGATAACGTACATGACAAAATATACTAAAGAATTGTACCCAAAGCAAGTTTATTTTTAATAAACGCCGTGTACAAGTTTTGATCTCTCGTCAGGATTAATGATTACTGATTCGACTGGTCCTTTGGCGGCTCATTTGTTTTGCGCCTCTATGGCGCTATTCGCCTCAAAAGGACCAGTCAAATTAGCAAATTTACAAATCGCATTAATAATTATTTTTTGAGTTGACGGGAAATATCCCCAATCCGTCATCTCTCAATTCTTGGGTGGGTCTTCTCTGCGGCCGCTGAGCAAATCCGGCCGGAATTTTTGCGTTCGTTTGAGAGCTTGCGCCCGCCGCCAAATTTCAATATCTTTATGATTGCCCGACAAAAGAATGGCGGGCACTTTTTTACCCTTAAAATCCGCAGGCCGGGTGTAGTGAGGATATTCCAAAAGCCCTTTGTCTTCAAATGACTCCGTTTCCAAAGATTCCGCTTTTCCCAGAACACCGGGAATGAGCCTGCTCACGGCATCGATCACAACCATCGCCGGCAATTCTCCGCCGGTTAACACGTAATCGCCGATAGAAAGACTTTCATCAGCCAATTCTTCCCTGACCCGTTCATCAATACCCTCGTAATGACCGCAAATGATGATAATATTTTTCTTTTTGGAAAGCAAACGCGCCTTGGGTTGCGAAAAAGACGCGCCCCCCGCGCAAGTCATAATCACATGGGCTTTGCGCTGGCCTTTGATGTCTTTAACGGCGGCAAAAATAGGAGCCGGCATAAGGATCATGCCCGGACCGCCTCCGAAGGGACGGTCATCAACTTTGCGGTGAATGTCCTTCGTCCAATCCCGCAGATCGTGAATTTTGATTGTGACCTTTTTTTTCTCCTGGGCGCGTTTGACAATGGATTCATTGATAACGGCGTCAAACATTTTTGGGAAAATAGTAATCACATCGAATTTGATCATGACCTGTCCTCTCAAAGACGGTTCACTAATTCTGATCCATAGTTGGTCAAAAATTCTTTTTCGAATTCCGCAAAAGTCCCAGCGGCGATATGTTGCCGGATTTGTTTCATCAATTGATTATAAAAATATAAATTATGATAGGACAAAAAGTACAGGCCCGTCAGCTCATTGCTATTGACCAGATGACGAAGATAACTGCGGGAATATTTTTTGCAAACGAAACAGCCGCATTGCGGGTCTATGGGAAGACTGTCGCGGGAAAATTCGGCATTGCGGGCAATCATTCTCCCATGAAAGGTCAAAACAGTACCATTGCGCCCATACCTCGTCGGGATAACCGTATCAAACATATCAATCCCGCACGACACGGCATGGACGATCTGGTCGGGCAATCCAATACCCATCAGATAACGCGGTTTGTTTTCCGGAAGCAGAGGAACAACCCAATCGACAGCCTCAAACATATTCTTAACCGGTTCCCCCACACTGACGCCGCCGATCGCATAAGCATCGAAACCGATGTCCATAATTTCCTGCGCGGCCTGTTGACGCAAATCCCGATAAACCGAACCCTGAACAATACCGAATAACGTTTGCTTGGCTTGCATTCCCATTTTGTAAAAACGATCTTTAGAACGCTGGGCCCAAAGGCTGGTGCGGCGCACGGATTCTACGGCCGTAGGACGGTCGCAAGGATAAGGCGCACAAACATCCAACGGCATGATCATGTCCGATCCCAGGTCCGCCTGAATGTCCATGACTTTTTCCGGCGTAAAAAAATGCGTATCGCCATCAATGTGCGACTGAAACTCTACCCCTTCATCCGTCATTTTGCGCAATTTAGAAAGACTAAAAACCTGATACCCGCCGCTATCGGTGAGCATGGGTTTGTCCCAAGAAATAAATTTGTGCAAACCGCCCAAGTGTTTAATTATTTCCATCCCAGGCCGAAGATAAAGATGATACGTATTAGAAAGCATGATTTGCGCTTCCATTTCCAGCAAATCCTCGGCGGCGAGACTTTTTACCACACCGCTGGTTCCCACCGGCATAAAAAAAGGTGATTGGATGGGGCCATGCGCCGTGGTTATGGTGCCCAGCCGGGCCTTGGTTTTTGTGTCCGTTTTATGGTGTTCAAAAAACATAATATTCTTTCTCCGCTCAGCCCGTAAAACCTATTATAAAATCAACATCGCATCGCCATAACTAAAAAAACGATATTTCTTCTGTATGGCTTCCTGGTAAGCCTTCTTCATTAAATCCTTTCCCCCAAAGGCATAAACCAACAAAAGCAATGAACTGTAAGGCAAATGAAAATTGGTGATGAGGGCATCGGTTATTTGCAGTTTATAACCGGGATAGATAAATAAATCGGTTTCGCCTTTGATCTGTCCATTTTTGGCAATGGATTCCAGAACACGGCAACTGGTCGTCCCGACGGCCACGGTCTTTTCCCCGGCTTTTCGCAAAATCTGCATTCTTCGCCATGTGCCAGGGGCGATTTCATAACTTTCAAAATGCATTTTATGCCGGAGAATGTCATCCTCTTCAATTTCTTTAAAAGTGGCATAATTCACATGCAAAGTTGTCCGCAATATCTCGTGCCCGTCTTTTTTTAATCCCTTTAAATGCTCCGCTGTAAAATGCAATCCTGCCGTGGGTGCGGCGACCGACCCCGCTCGCTTGGCATAAACTGTTTGATAAAATTCCCGGTCTTCGGGCCCATCAGGACGTTTGATATAAGGCGGCAAGGGCATGTGCCCGATTTTTGCAATATGGGGATCGATATTTTTAAAATTAAATCTTACCAAACGTTTCTGCGCATCGATGACGACAGCCTTAAGCCGGCTTTTTTCGAAAAGGACGATGTCGCCGTTTTTGATTTTACTCAAAGGTCGCATCAGCACTTCATACGTATAACCGTCGACGAGCTTATTGAGTAAGAATATTTCCATCTTGCCACCGCTGCGTTGCTTGATTCCCAGCAGACGGGCCGGAATAACTTTACTATCGTTAACAACTAAAAAACTTTTTGCCGGCAAGAAATCTGCGAGTTGATCAAAGCGGGCGTGCAAAATGTTTTGCGCAGAACGATTAATGACCATCAAGCGGGCGTGACCACGTTTTTGTAAAGGATATTGAGCAATGAGATCATCGGGCAGGTTGTAAAAAAGTTCCGCGCGTTTCATTTCAATACGCCCGGACCGGGTCTGGACCCTTGATCTTGGAAAGAACGGTTCCCGGATAATAAAAAAGAAGAATTTTATCGTAAGTAAATCCCTGAGCCGCCATGCCCTGGCTTCCCCATTGGCACATTCCCACGCCATGGCCCCAGCCTTTACCGATTAAATCACAGTATTCCCCCTGCATGACGATGTAATAATTATTGCTGCGGATAATATTGGGGCCCATGACCTCACGAAAATCCTTACCGGAAATTGTCAGCTGGTGGCCTTCCTTATCGGTAATAATCAAGGTGAGAATCCGGTCGCTTTTATTACGCTGGGTCACGGCAATGTCTTCGATAGCCCCAATCTTAAAACCTTTGGCATTGAGTTTTTTTTCAATTTCCGTGACTTGAAAATCCTTTTTCCAAAAATAATGCGGAGACTCCCGGCAATAAATGCAACGCACCCCAGCCAGAGGCGGCAAAGGTTGATTAGGCCACAGCTCGGCGGCATCTTCCGTCCGTCCTCCACAGGTGGCATGAAAATACGTTGGAAAAACTTTTCCCTGATAGGTCAATATCTCACCCCTGGTTGAGTCCACCGCCAAATTCGTGCGATAACGCTCCGACGTAAGCCCGCCATATACCTGAGAATAAATATCATTGGTCACATCAAAATCTCTCACGGCATTGACCTTCATCTGATTGAGGGCATAGGTCCGCGCGGCGACGGCCTGCACCTTGAGCGCTTCCATAGGCCAGCGGTTAGAAACTTCGTGAAGCAAAACTCCTTTTATATAATCTTCGACTTCCAGTTGATTGATCACAATCAATTCATCCTTGGGAGTCAGGACAATATCAATGAAGCCCCGATAGCGGCGCTCTTTATTATTGAGAAGGACGGTCACATCCCGATGCGAATAAAAGCGCAAACGTTTTAAAGTTGTCTCCCGCGCACCAAACTTTAAACCCTTCATCCCTTTGGTGACCACCGTCGGAGCCAGGCGGATATCCTTACTGAGGATATCGCGAGATAGCGGATCGGAAATCTCATAAGCCCCGCTCATTTTGATCGAAACCCGGTCAATATCCTTGGCTACGGCTATGCGGACCAGCGGACTATGAGCCGCGGTTTCAGAAGCAAAACCCGGTTTGCCAAAAACCAGAAAACACAAGAAAAGAAAAATTAATGGTGGAATATTTTTCATGGGTCTTAACGTTTATTCAACAAGTAGAATAATAAACTTAAAACAATACTGGCCACAATGCAGGTTGTGATCGGGAAATAAAAAGTGAAATTTTCTTTCTTGATAAAAATATCCCCGGGCAGCTTGCCCATTCCCGGGACCTTGCCCATAAAGGTCATGACCAGCCCGGTCAAAACAATCAAACCGCCGATGATCACAAGCGTTTTCCCAAGATCAGTCATCATAGGATCAATTAAAATAATTGGTTTTGCGATGTTTTCCCGCGAAGGATTGCGGCACCCAGATGTCTTAACGCCGATTCCGTTATTTCCCGACCTCGCGCCGTGCGTTTCAAAAAACCGACCTTTAAAAGATACGGCTCAAGAACGTCTACCAAGGTATCGACTTCTTCATTTAACGTCGCGGCCAGAGTTTCAATCCCAACGGGTCCTCCCTGGTACTGGTCATTGATCACGCGTAAAAGCCGTCGATCAATTTCATCCAACCCCATTTCATCGATCCTTAAGGTCCGCATGGCTTCATCGACGAGGGCCATTTCAATGGCGGTTTGTCCGGTCTTAACTTGACTGAAATCCCGCACCCGCCGTAAAAGCCGGTTGGCAATCCGCGGGGTCCCCCGGGCCCGACGGGCAATGGCAATAGCTGTTTCCGGGCTGATCTGCACGTTCAATTTTTTTGCCGAAGCCAAAACGATTTCCCGTAAATCTTCTGGGTCATAAAATTCCAAATGATGGAATATCCCGAAACGATCGCGCAAAGGCGAAGCCAAAAGTCCACTGCGGGTCGTTGCCCCAATGATGGTAAAAGGCTTCAAATTAAAATTAACGGTGCGGGCGTACGGACCTTTATCGACAATAAAATCGATTTTAAAATTTTCCATCGCGGGATACAGAAATTCTTCCACCACTTTAGAAAGCCGGTGGATCTCGTCGATAAAAAGAATATCGCCCTTTTCCAGATTGGTCAGGATACCGATCAAATCTCCCGCCCGGGTAATGGCCGGACCGGACGTGATGGTGATACGGACACCCATCTCGTGGGCAATAATATAGGAAAGAGATGTTTTCCCTAATCCGGGCGGTCCGGAAAACAGCATATGTTCCAGTGGTTCTCCCCTCTGCTTGGCCGCCTTAAGGGAAACCTGCAAGTTCTCAACCAATTCCTTCTGACCGATAAATTCTTCGAGTTTGGAAGGACGCAAAGACAAACTGACAACTTTATCCTCTTCCGTTTCCTGTTCAAGGATCAGCTTGCGGCGCTCCATCGTTTCGGGAAGGTCCGGCATTTCAGACATTTTCAGAATCTCCAGCGGGGGACGAAAGTCCAGGGTCGGTTTCCGGCTGTTCAACGGCCGGCAAAACATTTTCGCGATTGCGCAAAACTTCAATATCGGCAAAAAGTCTTTTTTGGGCGACGATGATTTCCTTTAATCGGATCAATTCTAAAATCGCCATGAAGGAAACGATCATCTCCACCTTGGACTTGGCTTTCGCAAAAATGTCGGTCAAAAACAGGCGGGATTCTTTCAGCAAGGAATGGAGAATATCGTGGATTTTCTGCTCGACGGTAAACTCTTCCTTGGAAACCTCATAGGTCTTATCCTCCTTGATCTTACTCAAGGCCGCGCTAAACGCATTGATCAAATCAAAAAGGTTGGCCTCAAAATAAACTTCCTTGGCATCATTTTCCAGTTCCTTACGCGCTTCCTCATCGACCTGGCGAGTAAAAAAATTTTGCCGTTCATTTTCCTTGCCCTTCAATTGCTCGGCGATTTCTTTAAAGACCCGGTATTCCTGCAAACGCTGGACCAGCTCATCGCGCGGATCGATTTCCTCCTCGGTCACTTCCTGAGGATCGGGAGGCAATAACATTTTAGATTTGATCTGCAACAATGTCGCGGCCATGACCAAAAACTCTCCCACGATCTCCAGATCAAGCATCTTCATCATTTCAATATATTCCAGGTATTGGTCCGTGACCTTGGTGATGGGAATATTACAAATATCAATGTCATTTTTCTTGATCAAAAAAAGAAGCAGATCAAGCGGTCCTTCAAAAACATCAAGTTTAAGTTTATAACTCATTTAAAAATGACCTCCTTGACTTCCGCGATCGTTTGGCGGGCCAGAGCGCCGGCCTTTTCGCGCCCGGCGTCGAGGATGTCCCGGATGCGTTGAGGATGCCGCAGGAGTTCATTGCGCTTTTCCTGAATGGGCGCAAGATAGCGGATCAAATGATCGGCGAGAATATTCTTGCATTCCACGGAACCTTTTTTAGCCTGAGTGCACCATTCATAAACATCCTTACTTTTTCCCGGGGCAAAGACATTGTAATAACTGTAAACATTGCAAAAGTCCGGGCGGCCGGGATCCGTCAGGCGTATTCTTTGAGTATCGGTCAGCATTTGTTTGGTCTTGACCCTGATCATATCGGGGGAATCAGAAAGATTAATGGCATTTTGATAACTCTTGCTCATCTTGCGTCCGTCGGTCCCCAGCAAGCGGGGTGTTTGAGTGAGGATCGCTTCACAATCGGGAAAAATATTTTTACCGTAGAGATGGTTAAACCGCCGGGCCACCTCGCGGGTCAATTCCAAATGCGGGAGTTGGTCTTCACCAATGGGCACAGCATTAGCTTTATAAAGAAGAATATCTGCGGCCTGCAAAACAGGATAACCCAAGAATCCGAATGTTTGTAAATCGCGGGTAGTCACTTCGCGCAACTGTTCCTTGTAAGTGGGATTCCTCTCAAGCCAACCCAAAGGCGTAATACAGCCAAAAACCATGGCCAGTTCTAAATGTTCAGGGATTTCGCTTTGGATAAAAAGGATAGATTTTTCAGGGTCAATGCCGCAGGCGATCCAATCCACAGCCATGTCAAGGATATGGTCTTTGATCCCTTGACTTTGCTCATACTCACCCATGTAGGCATGCCAGTCGACGATGGAAAAAATGCACGGATACTGTTTCTGCAGTTCAATCCAACTGGACAGAGCGCCGACCAAATGCCCGAGATGGAGTTTTCCCGTCGGGCGCATACCGCTGAAAATTTTCGTGCTCATAAAATCTCAAGCTGTTTAAAGCGTTCTGGCAATGGATTCCATCTCAAAGGCCTCAAGGACATCACCGGGCTCAAACTTTTCAAACTTTTCCAGAAGAATGCCGCATTCATAACCTTCGCCGACTTCCTTCACATCATCTTTAAAACGCTTGATTCCTGAAACGGCCCCGGTGTGAATAATTTCGCCATTGCGCATGACATCGACGGTGGCCTTGCGGGTGATCCGGCCTTTAAGAACAAAACAACCGGCAACGGTATAACCTTTGCTGAGTTTGAAGGCCTGGCGGACTTCGATGCGCGCGATAAACTTCCGTCGTTTCTTAGGTTCGAGCAGACCTTCCATGGCTTTTTTCACATCATTGACCGCGTCATAAATGATCCGGTATTTGCGCACATCGACGGGCGTTTTTTCCAATTCTTGCGCAGCTTTGACGCCAATCCCAACCTGAAAGGCAATAATGATCGCATTCGAAGCGAAGGCCAGGATAACATCCGCCGCATTCACGTCGCCTACACCGGTATGAATAAAGCTGACCTTGACTTCTGCAGTGGAAATTTTATTCAAGGAGTCCTTGATCGCCTCGACGGAACCTTGGACGTCGGCTTTCAAAATGACATTGAGTTCCTTGATCTTTCCTTGTTGGATTTGTGTATAAAGATCTTCCAAGGTGATTTTGCTGCTGGCGTGCAAACGCTCATGCTTCAATTGCTCTACGCGCACCGAAGTGATCTCGCGGGCCTGCTCCTCATTATCAACAATATAAAACATTTCTCCCGCATCGGGAACGCCGGGAAGACCCAAGATCTCGACGGGCATGGAAGGCCCGGCTTCATTGATCGGCTTTTCATAATCATCAAACATCGCTTTAACGCGGCCGTAATATTGACCGACGACAATCATGTCATTTTGACGCAGAGTCCCGCTTTGCACAATCAAGGTCGCCAAAGCCCCTTTGCCGCGGCTCATATGCGCCTCAACAACAATACCCGACGCTTTCTTCTGGCTATTGGCGCGCAATTCAAGCATTTCAGATTCCAGGATCATCATTTCCAATAATTTATCGATCCCTTCCCCAGTTGTGGCCGAAACTCCAACCACAATAGTTTTTCCGCCCCAGTCTTCCGGATTTAAGTCATGCTCCATCAGTTGCTTTTTAACCCGGTCAATATCGGCATTACGTTTATCAATTTTGTTAAGGGCAATGACGATGGGAACCCCGGCGGCGCGGGCATGATCAATCGCTTCCTCGGTTTGCGGCATTATGCCTTCATCGGCCGCAATAACGATCACCACGATGTCGGTAATGTGCGCACCACGCGCCCGCATCGCCGTGAAAGCTTCGTGACCGGGAGTATCCAAAAAAGTGATGCGACCTTTGGGAACTCTCACCGAATAAGCTCCGATGTGCTGGGTTATTCCCCCGTGCTCTTTATCAGCCACGCGGCTTTTACGAATACGGTCGAGTAAGGATGTTTTCCCGTGATCAACATGTCCCATAAAAGTAACCACGGGTCCGCGAGCCGTCAAAAGAGCAGGATCCTCTTCCTCGGCTTTATGGACCTCAATAAGTTTTTCCTCTTTTGTTTTGATCTTGGTAATGGAATAACCCAAGGCCAAAGCCAGCGCTCGCACAACTTCTTCGCTCAGATTCTGATTGATGTTAGCCAAAACACCCATTTCCATTAATTTCTTTAAAACCACACTGGTCTTTTCCTGAATACGCACAGCAAAATCTTTTACGGAAATTGGCAATTGAACTTCAATCTCTTTTAATTCTTTGGGAGCATCCGGCTGGCCCGTGGCCGTTGGCGTTTGTCCGACGGGCAGAATATCCACCGGGCTGGTGTCTGATGAGCCGCGACCCGAAGAATCTCCCCGTCCCATGACCTTGCGCTTTTTCTTCGCCAAAGGCTTAAGAGGAACAAAACCTTTCGCTTCCTCTTCAGCCGTTGGTTTGGCCACGGGTAATGGGGCGGCCGCTTTAACAGGAGAAGGCGCAGGAGAAATAGGAGTTTCAACCTTGGCTTTAACGACGGGCTTTTGTTCTGCCTCAACTTCAATCTTCGCCGGAGGAACTTCCTTAAGGACAAGAGGTTCCACAGATTTGCTCACCTTCGCTTTATCATCGACAGAAATTTCTTCTGGTGGTTGCGCGACAGCCTCATCTTTCTTGCCAGCACTTTTTTTGGCCGTTGACTTTTTACCTTTAGGCGCTTCTTCAGGCTCCATTTCGACAACCTTAAGGGCCTCTTTTTTAGAAATGACCTTTGCCGCTTTCGCCGCCACCCGGGCCGCAGTGGCACTTTTAAGATCTTTCACAAGCTCACTGCGCAGTACGGTTACGACCGCTTTACTGAGGTCCTGATTACCGTCCGTGGCACGAAGCCGTAAGGTTTTAAGTTTGCCTAAAACATTGGCCGTCGTAGTGTTGAATTCTTTAGCTAATTCTGAAACTAACATAGTCACCTATACAATGGATTAAAAATAATTTACTCTCTGGCATAAAACATTACGCCAAGAGACCTCGCTATCATATCATGCAAAACGCCGCATTTAATCTTTTTTAAGCAATGCTTTGGCTTTGGCTATGACTTTTTGCGCCTTGGCCTCGCCTAAACCCTTGACTTGCGTCAATTGTTCGATACTGGCGCCGGAAATCTTTTCTAAAGAATCAAAGCCGGCTTCCTTCAGCGCCTCGAGAAGTTTTTCTCCTACACCGGGAAGGTCTTCTAAATCAGCAGCCTTTTCCTCGGTCTGAGCCGCAGTAGTTTTTTCTTCCGCCTTTTCTTTGGCCGGACCGGCGCCTCCTAAAAGTTCATCCAAATGCTTTTTCCACTGCTCCGCGGTGAAAATATTAAGGTCCCAACCGACCAATTCACTGGCCAAACGTACATTTTGCCCACGCTTTCCAATGGCCAAAGACAACTGGTCCTCGGCAACGATCAAATTCGCTTTCTTTTCATCCGACTTGACCTGGATCTGCGAAATTTCCGCCGGCGAAAGAGCCGCTTGAATATATTCCTTGATATCTTCGGAATAGCGGACAATATCGATGCGCTCGCCCTGCAGCTCGGTAACAATATTTTTGACCCGAGAACCGCGCATGCCAACGCAAGCGCCCACGCAATCCACTTTATCGTCTTTTGAATAAACGGCGATTTTGGTTCTTTCTCCCGCCGCGCGGGCAATGGACTTGACCTCAACAATCCCTTCATAAATTTCCGGGACTTCCAGCTCAAACAAACGTTTCACAAAACTGGGGTTGGATCGCGATAAAATGATTTGCGGCCCCTTGGTCTCCCGGCTAGCATTCAAAACATAGGCCCGCACCCGATCGCCCTGTTTGAACTCTTCTTTAGGTGATTGTTCCGAGCGCAATAAACAACCTTCCGTTTTTCCGAGGTCGATGATGATATTGCCTTTTTCAAAACGGTAAACGCTACCGCTAATGATCTGACCGATGCGGCCTTGGTATTCGGTGTAAATAACGTCCTTTTCAGCTTCGCGGATCTTCTGGATCACCACCTGCTTGGCCGTTTGAGCGGCAATGCGTCCGAATTCACTGGAACGGATTTCCTGCTCACCAGCAAAAGCCTTGAGCTTTCCGGTTTTACGATTGAGAACGACCGTCACTTCTTCCTCATCTCCGACGCTCAAAATTTTGCGCGCGGCTGAGGCGACCGCGGCTTCTACCGCGCTGATGAGGATTTCCTTGTCGATCCCTTTGTCGCGCTCCAATTGCTCTAAGATTGTCATCAATTCATTATTATCCATAACCTTACCTTTCTTATTGATCAAACCACTCTATGACTAAAACGGCTTTCATAATTTTATTAAAGGGAATCCACACTTCCTTTTTTTTTGCTGCAATGAAAACAACGTCTTCCTTGACCTCCTTCACTAAACCTTTATATTGCCCTTTCCCATCCACCTTCTCCGTCAGCAAAACAGTCACGCAATTATTTAATACGCGGCGAAAATCTTTGGCGTTCTTCAGATGATAATCTAGTCCCGGAGAAGCCACGACTAAATCATAATCAACAATATTGTTGGGCTCAAATGACGAAATAATTTTTTTATTTATTCTTACACATTCTTCTAACGTGATTCCTCCACCGGGATGATCGATGAGGACTTCAATCATCTTTTGATTCTTACCTTTAAATTCTAGATTTACAAGTTCCAACCCAGCCTCCTGAATAAGAGCAACCACAAGGAGAGATATTTTTGCTTGTTCCGTGGCCCGCTGCTCCTCATTCATCGCTCATTTGCTCCCGCATAGCTTTTTTAATTCAACAACCGCATCCTCCTTAGACACAACAAAAATCTCACCGGTACGGCGGTTTTTAATCTCGACCTTTCCTTCCTTGAGGGTTCTTTTCCCTATAACAATACGATAAGGAATACCGATCAAGTCCGCATCATTAAATTTTCTTCCTGCGCTCTCGTCACGGTCATCGACAAGAACAGCCAGACCGGCTTTTTCTAAATCGGTATAAAACTGTTTGGCCAAATCCAAGGTTTCGGTGTCATTGACCTGCAAAGGTAAAACTTCGACGTCAAATGGCGCCACTTCCTGGGGCCAAATGATACCGTTTGCGTCATTGTTTGTTTCAATGATGGCCGCGATCAAGCGGCTGACACCGATGCCATAACAGCCCATGACAATCGGTTTTTGCTTGCCGTCCTCATCAAGAAATAAAGCCTGTTGCGCATTGCTGTATTTTAAACCCAATTGAAAAACATGACCCAATTCAATGGCGACCTGCTTGACAAGTTTTCCGTTCTTGCATTTGGGGCAGGGCTTTCCTTCCTCTTGCACGTCCGCTTTATGCGCGCCGCCAAAACCACAATCCGGGCACTTAACAATGACGTCTTCACCGATCGCCGCAGGGACAAGAAATTCATGCGACACGCTTCCACCCATAGCACCGGAATCAGCTTCGGCAATCACGACATTTAAACCGCAGCGCTGAAAAATCCGCATATACGCATCATACATCAATTGGTAATTTTTCTGCAGGCCCGCCTCATCGCGGTCAAAACTATAAGCATCTTTCATAATAAATTCACACGCCCTAACAATTCCGTAACGGGTCCGAAGCTCGTCACGAAATTTCGTTTGAATTTGATATAACGTGACCGGCAGTTGACGATAGGACTGCACATAATTCTTTACAAGATCCGTAATGACTTCTTCATGGGTCGGGCCGAGGCACATGACACGCCCCTTTTTATCCTCGAATTTAATCATCACTTCGGCCAGGGTCTTGTCCCGTCCCGTTTGCTGCCAGAGCTCAATGGGCTGTAAGACCGGCAAAAACAATTCCTGTCCGCCCGCTTGATTCATTTCCTCCCGGATGATATTTTCAATTTTTTTAAGGACGCGCAAACCCAAGGGTAAATAAGAATACACTCCCGACGTCAGCATCATGACCAAACCCGCGCGCAGTGACAACTGATGGCTGATCGCTTCCGTGCCCGACGGCACTTCCTTTATTGTGGGAAAAAATGCTTTCGACCAATACATTTTTATTCTCCAACCTTTGTTTCAAAAAATCCTTCTGGAAAAAGGGTGTTCTTTTTTACAAATTTATTATAAAAGGAAGGTTTATGGGCGCTCATTTCCCAGTGCCCTATGATTTTTCCGCTTTCTTCCATTTTATCCTGGATAAATTGAAAAACATGTTCCAGCCGCGGCTCCTGCGTCTTTTCATCAAAAGTAAAATCACTCACATGGGTAATCCGGCGTATCCCGTCAGGAAAAAGCTCGATATGCACAATCAAATCTATGGCCCGGACAACGTGCTTGGTAATGACTTCTGTACTCAAACGGATTCCGGTCATCAGCATCATGGTGACCATACGGTTCACACAATCCTCCGGAGATTCGGCATGGACAATAGCCAGAGCACCGGAGTGACCGGAAGAAATCGATTCGATCAAGTCCAGCATTTCACCAGAACGGATTTCTCCGATAATGATACGGTCGGGACGCATACGCAAGGAATTCACAAATAGATCGCGAGTGGTAATAGCCCCTTTGCCTTCGATATTTGCCGGCTTGGATTGCAAAGAAACGACATGCTTTTGCAATAAGTGCAATTCAGGAGTGTCTTCGATAGTGATAATACGCTCATGTTCGGGCAAATGCCGGGACAAAACGTTTAATGTCGTAGTTTTCCCCGTCCCGGTGGCCCCGCAAAACACCACATTCAATTTGGCTTTCATTGCATTGATCAAAAACACGGCCATTTTTTTGCTCAACGTTCCGCGGCTCAACAGATCATCCAGGTTGCCAATATCCGCAAATTTACGCACCGTCATAACCGGCCCGACCAGCGAACAGGGCGGCAACAAAACATTGACCCGCGATCCATCGGGCAGAGAAAAGTCAACATAGGGTGAACTTTCATCCACGCGGCGATTCGACCCTGATCCTGCCAAAATCTTCTGGATCGTATGCACCAGTTGTTCATTGGAAGCGAATTTAATATCCGTTAAAGTGATTTTCCCTTCTCTCTGCACATAAATTGCACTCGGGCCATTGATCATGATTTCCGTGATCGTCTTGTCCTCAATCAAAGGACGCAGAGGCCCTAAACTGACGACCGCGCTGACCAATTCGCGGATCAACAAAATCCTCGTCGAGGTAGGAAGGTCAATACGTTCATCGGAACACAGGTTGGTCAAGGCCTTATCAACAAAGACGCGCAGCTGGTCATCATTCATGCTGTCTTTGACTTTAAGAAAATCTGTTTTCTTGATCAGGTATTGATGGACGATCTGCTTGAGATCACTGTATTCCATTTCCATAGGAGCCCCTTTTTTCCTTTAATGTTGGAAGAATTTAAATACCTTCTCCAACCAGCCCATCGAACTTATGTCATTATAAACAACAAAAATCATTAATGTCAGCAATAGCCCCAAGCCGACCTTGCTCCAATTTTCCTCAAATTTTAACGATACAGGTTTACCGCGTATTTTCTCTATTAAAAGCAGAAACAAATGACCCCCGTCGAGAACCGGAATAGGAAAAAGATTGAAAATGGCCAGATTCAAACTTATTTCCGCCATGATATATAACACGGCGAAAAAGCCCATTTGTGCATAAAGGCTGATGATGCCGAATATTTTTATCGGCCCCGCCAAAGCGTCCTGAGCGGGAATAGCCCCGGAAAAAATGCGATGAAAAACTTTAAATAGTAAAATGGTCTTATGGACAATTTGTTCCGCGGCCACACCGAAAGATTCAATAACACCATAACGGACGATTTTGGAGTCCCCCGCTGATCCGATCCCGATCATACGGGCCTTGGTTTTACTTTTAAATAGCCCCTCGGTCATACTGTGCTCGGGAGTGATTGTTTTTTGAATATTCTCCTGACCGCGCAGAATATCAAATTTCATCGGGTCACCCGTCGAGGTCAAAATAATCTCCATAATATCTTCAAAATTCTTGACCTTCGCATTATCAATATTGAGAATGATATCTCCGGGACGCAAATCAGCATGAGCGGCCGGCGAGCCCTCTTTGACCAAACCGATCTTGGGTTCCGATACAGGCAAGCCGTGAAGGCATAACACATAAAGACAAAGATAAGCAAAAACAATATTGATCACCGGCCCCATGACGATCACCAGGGCGCGCCGTCCGACGGACTGGGAATAAAATTCCTCCTTGATACCTTTCAATTTCGTACGGTCATCACCGGAAAGCTTGACAAAACCGCCTAAAGGTATGGCGCAGACCATAAATTCAGTCCCGTCCGCTTTCCATCCAAAAAGCTTCGGGCCAAACCCAACCGAAAATTGTTCGACTGCGATTCCCAATTTTCTGGCGGTGATATAATGTCCCCATTCATGAACGATGACCAGAACGCCTAAAACAATAAGAAAAATAATTAAGCTCATAGAACCTCTTTAGTTATGTCCCTTTGATTTTACGAATAAATTCTTGGGTCTTTACACGGGCCCACATATCCGTTTCCTGTATGGCTTTTAAATTAATATTTTTTTGGGTCTTATGGGCGCTCACGGTTTTATCGACAATTTTAAAAATCTGCGAAAAACGGATTTTCCCGGCCAAAAAAGATTCCACCGCTTCTTCATCAGCCGCGTTTAAAACCGTGGGCAATGTCCCTCCGACGGCGGCCACATGTAACGCCAAAGGCAGACAAGGGAATTTCCCAAAATCCGGTTTGGCAAATGTCAACTGGCCCAATCCGGTAAAATCCGGATCTTTCAGTCCACTGTTGCGACGCTGCGGGTACGTCAAAGCATATTGAATCGGTAACCGCATGTCCGTTACCCCCATCTGGGCTAAAACCGAACCATCCATAAAACTGACCATAGAGTGAATGATCGCTTGGGGATGAATAACAACTTCTATCTTTTTTACATCGACGTCAAACAACCGTTGAGTTTCTAGCACTTCGAATCCCTTATTCATCATGGTCGCGGAATCAATGGTAATCTTGCGGCCCATCTTCCAGCGTGGATGTTTCAAGATATCGTTTATTGTCAAGGTGTCAAAACAACGGCTGGGAGTATTGTAAAGTGCCCCACCGGAAGCCGTCAAATAAATCTTTTTCAGTTCCGCCGTGCTCTGCCCTTCTAAACACTGAAAAATGGCACTTTGCTCACTGTCCACCGGAATAATTTTAGCGCCCGACTTGCGGGCCGCGGCCATAATTATTTCTCCGGCGATAACCAAGGCTTCCTTATTTGCGGGAGCGATGTGTTTACCTGCCTTCGCCGCACTTAAAAAAGGTTCCAGGGCAAAACGTCCGCTCATGGCCAAAACGACAATATCAACATCGGAATGCGCGGCTAAATAAGATAGCTCACTCCCGGCATCAAAGACTTTTCCGCCCTTGACGGCCCTCTTTAAATCTCGTGCATGGGCGTGATTGATCGCGAGATATTTCGGTTTAAAAATCTTGGCCTGTTGAGAAAGCAGTTTCCAATTATGGCATGCCGTTAAACCCAAAACTTCAAATTGCTCGGGGAAACGTTGGATCACCTTAAGGGCATTGATCCCTATCGATCCGGTCGATCCTATAATGATGACTTTTTTCTTACGATGACTCATCAATTCACATCAACTTGAGAATCGAACTCATATACAAATAAAACAGGGGTACCGAGAACAACAAACTATCGATAATGTCTAAAACCCCTCCCAAGCCGGGCAAAAACTTCCCGGAATCTTTCACATTGCAATCCCTTTTAATCAAGGACTCACAAATGTCCCCCAGTTGTCCCATACCTCCAAAGAAAGCTCCCATCATGGCAATTTTCCATAAGGGCAACAATCCGGCCGGCAGCAATCCGCTGCACAACACGGCGGCGGTAATACTGAAAAAAAAACTTCCGATACACCCTTCTATCGATTTATTGGGACTTACTCTAGGAAACAGAGGATTTTTGCCCCACAAACTACCGACAAGCAACGCCCCGATATCCCCGGCTTTGGTGATAATAATAATAAAAGAAATAAGTTTGAGACCCTCAAATCCCGGTAAAAGGAAACGCACACGGATCAAAAACGAGAGCAGCCATGAGACATAAAACACGCCGAACATGGTCGTCGAAATTCCGACAATGGCATTGCTATTGTCCTTTCGCGCGAACTGAAAAAGCAAAATGGTCAAAAACGCTAAAACGATAAAAAGAAATTCCCAATTACGGGTCAGTTCAAATCGGCTGTAAATCGTCAGCGGGATAAGCACGCCGATAAAAATCCCAAAGTAACTATAAATCGGGATGCCTTTACGCTTGATCATATGAAAAAATTCATAAAGCCCTCCGACGGTCAAGCCAAGGATCATGAGCAAAAAAGCCCATTCAAACTTGATCGCCGCGGCGGTCAGAAGAATCATCAAAGAGGAACTAAAAAAACGATTTTTTGTCATTTCCCTGCTAGCTTCTTATGGCTTTTTAACCGTTGTCGATTTTCCAAAACGCCGCTCGCGCTTTTGATAATCCGCAATGGCCTTTTTGAATTCCTTTTCACCAAAATCCGGCCAAAACTTTTCCGTAAAGTACATCTCGGAGTAAGCCAATTGCCATAGCAAAAAATTACTTATTCTTTTCTCTCCGGACGTTCGGATCAAAAGATCCGGATCGGGAAGACCCGCAGTGTAAAGGGTCTGGGCAAAGAATTCTTCATCAATGTCTAAGGGGTTGATTTCCCCATTCTTCGCGGCGGTCGCTATCTGACGGACCGCGTCCAATATTTCCACACGGCCCCCGTAATTAAAAGCCAGATTAAGAATCAATCCGGTGTTTTTTTCAGTGAGCGCACTTGCTTTGTCGATGCTTTGTAAAACTTCCCGCGGCAATTCCTGACGGCGTCCCACAAACTTAACACGAATATTTACTTTCAGAAGTTTGTCGATCCGGGTTTCTAAAACTGTGCAGACAGTTTTCATTAGCATGGAAACTTCTTCTTGCGACCGGCGCCAATTTTCTGTCGAAAAAGTAAACAAGGTCAAATATTTAATGCCCATATCATTGGCCGCATGGGCAATATCTTCCACGCGATCAACACCTTCCCAATGTCCGCGAAAGCGTGGGTATCCTCGTGCTTTGGCCCATCGGCCATTACCGTCCATAATGATCGCGACATGTTCTGGGAGTGGATTACCCGGCATAAATAATCTTAATAATAATAATGGGGGATTTTAATCCCCCATTGGTTAAACCATGCTAAACATGCTCACTACGTAGCTTTAAATCTCAATCGAAGCAAAAACCGTCAATTGGCCGTTGCCCCTAAAGGATCCGCCGGGACTGTGGCTAAAACGGCTGCCTTTTGTGCTTCGGCCTTCTGACTGGCGGCCAAATCATCTTGCAATTTTTTAATCGCCATTTTCAAATTCTCATTTTCCTTGGCCGTCGTCTCAACCGTTGACTTTAACTGGTTTGCGGTTGACTGCCCTTGATTGACGATATTTTGGATCCCTTCCAACCTTTTTTTAGCATCCGCGAGCTGGTCTTCCAAATGCCGCGAAGTCTTTACCGCCGCATCCAATTTACTTTCGGCCACCAAACGTTTACCCTGTTCCAAAGTTAATTTTTGTTTCAAGGCGCCCCAATTGGCATTAATGGCCAGCAAAGAAGCTAAAACGACGGCACTCACAATAAGGGGAAGCACAATACTTTTCTTCAAAACTTTTCTCCCTTGCGATGCACAAAGCTACTTTAAGTTCTCCGTGTGCATAGACGGGTCAGCAACTTTCTTAACCGTTCTGGGGATGATGACAATCTCAACACGGCGGTTCTTTTGGCGGCCTTCGGCGGTATCATTGCTTGCAACCGGCCGGTACTCACCATAACCTGTGGCGGAAAGGCGATTCGGATCAATCGACTGATCTCCTACCATATAATGAAGGACGCTTAAAGCGCGCGCGGTTGAAAGTTCCCAATTCGATTTCCAGTTAGACTTGGTGATCGGCACATTATCGGTGTGCCCTTCAATACCGACATTAAGATCCTTGACCGTGGTATTAAGAACTCCGGCCACCTTTGAAAGAGTTTCTAGCGAATCGTTTTTGAGTTTAGCTTTACCGGAATCAAAAAGGACTTCAGCAAGAAAAGTGATAACAAGACCTCGATCGCCCATTTCCACCTTGACCTGATCATTGTTGATCTCACCGCGCAACCTGTTTTCCAACTCGGCCTTGGCTCTTTCCAATTCGGATTTCTCATTGGCTAAACGCTGATTTTCATCCTGTAAATTCGCAATTTTTTCTATATCCTGACGGCGTCCGCTCTGAAAAATGAGCGAGCAACCCGTAAGGGTAAATGTCACTAAAGTCAGCAGAAGAATTGAAGGGAATAATAATTTTAATTTATGCATCGTGCTTCCTCCTTTAAGTTTGTTTCAAATTAACATAGCTGTTTTTTAAAGTCAAGTTCATTCAACAAAAATCTCTTCTGTATCAATGAGATACAAACGAAAAGCTTAATAGCGAATAATAGTTTCACTGCGTTTGGAGCCTGTAGAAACATATCGGATCGAAACACCCAGCAGCTTTTCTAGCCTCTCAATATAACGCCGGGCGTTGGACGGCAATTTTTTGAATTCCGTAACACCTCTGGTCGGGGAATTCCACCCGGCCATGGTTTCGTAAACAGGTTTGGCCTGGCTTAACACTTCAAAATCCATTGGAAAATCTGTAAATCTCTTTCCCTTATATTCATAAGCCGTACAAATTTTGATTTCTTTCAATGCATCCAGCACGTCGAGCTTCATAATCGCCAGCTCTGAAATCCCGTTGACCATGACCGAATAATTCACAAGCACACTGTCAAACCAGCCGCAGCGACGAGGACGGCCGGTCGTGGCACCAAATTCCTTTCCTTTAGCGCGGATCTCCTGCTCAAGGTGGTCGGAAAATTCCGTCGGAAAGGGCCCTTCCCCGACACGCGTGGTATAGGCTTTGACCGCGGCAAGGATTTTATCGATTTTCGTCGGAGCAACACCACTTCCGGAACAAACACCGCCGGAAATAGTACTTGAAGATGTGACAAAAGGATACGTGCCAAAATCAATATCAAGAAATGTCCCTTGCGCCCCTTCAAAAAGCACGGTTTTTTTAGCCGCGATGGCGCGATTTAAAAATATCGTCGTATCACAAACATACGGCCCCAGCAATTTCCCATAATTTAAATATTCTTCATACACCGTCGTGAAATCAAAATCCTTTTGCTTAAAAACCTTACTGAAGATTTCATTCTTTTCCGTGAGATTGTCTTCCAGCTTGACTTTGAGAACAGCGGGGTTTAAAAGATCAATCATGCGGATCCCGCAGCGGGCCACTTTATCGGAATAGCACGGCCCAATCCCGCGCCCTGTCGTACCGATTTTATTTTTACGGACCGATTCGCGTAAACCGTCGAGAATACGGTGATAGGGCATAACAATATGACACAACCCCGAGACCTTGAGCTGGCGGGTTGTCACATGGATCTTTTTCTGCTTAAGGTCTTCGATTTCTCCTAATAAAGCTTTAGGATCAACGACGACCCCATTGCCGATGACACACACTTTTTTCTTGTGTAAAATCGCTGACGGCAAAAGATGAAAGATATATTCCTTCTCGCCCACAACGACCGTGTGCCCGGCATTGTTCCCGCCCTGATAACGGGCAATGATGTCCACATCCTGAGAAAGGAAATCGATCAATTTTCCCTTTCCTTCATCACCCCATTGGGCACCGACGACAACAATATTCTCAATCTTTTTTTTTGCTTTTGGCATAAATTTTCCTTAAATCTTGATCAATTTCACAAATAAAATATTGGGCATCTTTTTAATTTTCTCAATGACGGCCGGCGAGACTTCGCTGTCGACGTTGACAACACTGACCGCCAGTTTACCCGCCGACTCACGTCCCAGAGTAATGCTGGCAATATTGACATGATTCTCAGCCAAGACCATTCCCACGCCGCCGACGATACCCGGCTTGTCATTGTTATTGATAAAAAGCATGTAACCATCCGGGTTCGTTTCCACATAAACATTGTTTACGCGAACGATGCGTGGCTGTAAATTTGCAGAAAGCGTCCCCCACACCGTAAATGTTTCCTTATCGGTCGCGATTTCAATACTTAGCAGATTTACAAACTCTGTCTTTTCCGTAGATTGAATTTCCTGAACATTAATCCCGCGTTGACGAGCAACCTCGTAAGAATTAATGGAATTCACAGTTTCACCCAGAATAGGTGTTAAAAGACCTTTAAGCGTCGCTAAAGTAATGGGTGCGACTTTGTATTCGGTCATGACTCCACTACAAGTTATCTTTACACCACTGAGTCGGCCGTTAATTAATTGACCGGCAAATTTCCCGATGCGTTCAGCAAGGTCGATGTAGGGTGCTAAAACTTTGTATGCTTCACCGCTTAACGACGGAAAGTTAGCCGCGTTCATAATGCCGTGACCTAATAGCGCATTTTTTACCGTTTCGGCAATTTCAATGGCGACATTGACCTGGGCTTCGCTCGTCGAGGCTCCTAAATGCGGCGTCATAATGCAATTATCAAATTTTAAAAGCGGCGAATCCACCGGCAAAGGCTCAACTTCAAAAACATCCAAAGCGCATCCGGCAATCCGCTTTTCTTCCAAAGCTTTAATCAATGCTTTTTCATTGATGATCCCGCCGCGCGCGCAATTGAGAACGCGAACGCTTTTCTTCATCAGGGTAAATTCTTTTTCGGAAATGATGTCGGTTGTTTCGGGCGTTTTAGGAATATGGACGGTGATATAATCGGATTCCTTGATCAATTTCTCAAACTCGACAATTTCGATGCCCATTTTGGCCGCGACGTCCTTGGACAAAAAAGGATCAAAAGCAAAAACTTTCATTCCGAAGGCTTTTGCAAAACCGGCGACCGTGGCCCCAATACGTCCCAGACCGATGATCCCTAAAGTTTTTCCGTAAAGCTCAACCCCGCTAAATTTAGATCGGTCCCACTTTCCCGCCTTCATCGATGACGCGGCTTGGGCGATGTTACGCGACAATGCCAAAATCAGACTCAAAGTATGTTCGGCCGTCGAAGTCGTGTTCCCCGCCGGTGTATTCATGGCCACGACACCTTTTTTTGTGGCGGCAGGAAGATCAATATTATCCAACCCGACACCGGCCCGGCCAATGACTTTCAATTTATCAGCGGCTTCGAGAATTTCCGCCGTGACCTTGGTTTCACTGCGGACGATTAAAGCATCATAATCTTTGATAATGGCTTTCAGTTCCGCC
This sequence comes from Candidatus Omnitrophota bacterium, assembly GCA_031423615.1. Lineage (GTDB taxonomy): Bacteria > Omnitrophota > Gorgyraeia > Zapsychrales > JANLHA01 > JADLGJ01. The sequence goes on along the minus strand of JANPFV010000104.1, from coordinate 94,009 downwards.
GGAGTCATTCCCGGCTTTAAGTCGACCTGGAATTCTTTTACCGCTCTTAAAATATCTAAACCTTCATTAGCGAGTTTATCGCTGACGAGAATTTTCATGACAGGACCTTTCAGGGATTAAAAACTTTTTGGGCCGCGGCCACACCGGCACCCATTTCAAATTTGTGGCCGAGCTGTTGCAAAACTTTTTCCAAACAGGCAATGCCGGTCAGAATGTCGTATTCATCAATGACTCCCATATGGGCAATGCGGATGATTTTTCCTTTGACCGCATCTTGCCCTGGCGCAACGGAAATGCCGTGGGTGTCGCGCATCATTTTGAGGACCTTTTCTCCGTCGATATTATCGGGAACACGGATTGCAGTCAAGACATTGGAAATGGCACTCTCCTCCGCAAAAAGCGACAAGCCTAAGGCCAACGCCGCCGCACGGGTGCCTTTCGCTAAACGAGCATAGCGGGAGAACATAGTGTCGATGCCGGTTTCTTTGACCATTTTCAAACTTTCCACCAGCGCAATCACAATGCCAATCGACGGTGTAAATGGCGTATCAACTTGCATCCAGGCCTTTTTATATTTACGAATATCAAAATAAAATTTAGGGGTTTTGGATGTTTCCAATAAGGCGTCCGCTTTGGGCGAAACCGACAAGAAAGCCACTCCGGGTGGAAGCATCAAACCTTTGTGCGAAGCCGAGCAGACGACATCGACGTGCCATTGATCGGTTTGTAAATCCTGAACGCCCAAACCGCTCACGGCGTCAACAATCAAAACTGCGGGATAATCTTTGACCAGCCGGCCGAGGCCTTGAATATCGGCATTAGTCCCCGTCGATGTTTCGCTATGAGTGGCAAAAACGGCCTTAATGCTTTGGTCAGCATCGAGGGCTTTTTTAATGTCAACCAGCGAAACATTCTGTCCCCACGGGGCCTTAAGAATTTGCGCGTGAATACCATAAGCTTTGCACATCTCACCCCAGCGTTCACCGAACTTTCCCGCTTCCGCGATAACGACTTTATCGCCAGGAGATAAAAAAGAAACCACACTCGCCTCCATCGCCCCCGTTCCCGACGAAGCCAAAATATAAACTTCATTTTGAGTCTGCAAAACATACTTCAGTCCCTCGACCGCTTCTTTAAGCAAAGCCTGAAACTGCGGGGTACGGTGATGGATGATGGGACGACCCAGAACTTCGCACAAACGGGCAGGGACTTGTGTCGGACCGGGTGTCAAAAGCAAGGTGCGTTTCATTTTACTTTCCTTTCAAAAAAATTACTTCTTTTTAATATCTTTGACGGTATACAAAACCTCGTCGACAAGACCATAGGCTTTGGCTTCTTGAGCGGACATGAAAAAATCACGGTCGGTATCGGCGGCGATCTTTTCGACACTTTGACCCGTATGATGGGCCAAAAGTTTTGTCAATTCTTCCTTCATACGCAAAATTTCCTTGGCTTGAATAGAAATATCGCTGGCCGTCCCCTGCGCCCCGCCCCAAGGTTGATGGATCATGATCCGCGAATAAGGAAGAGAATATCTTTTTCCCTTGGTCCCCGCCGCGAGGAGAACAGCCCCCATACTGGCGGCCTGACCAATGCAGTAAGTGCTGACATCCGGTTTAATAAATTGAATGGTGTCATAAATGGCCAGCCCCGCAGTGACCGAACCGCCCGGGCTATTGACATAAATATTAATATCCTTGCTGGCATCTTCGCTTTGCAAAAACAGCAGTTGGGCAATGATCAGATTCGCCACATTATCATCGATGGCCGTACCGATAAAAATGATCCGGTCCTTCAGAAGACGCGAGTAAATGTCATAAGCCCGTTCTCCGTGTCCACTTTTTTCAACGACCATCGGAACCAGGTATTGAGATATCACATCCATTGTCGCTCCTTTAGTTATATTTTAAAAATCTTAGCAGGCTGCCGGTAGCGCAAAAATCTCTCGGACAGCCGCAAACTATTTCTTCTTTAAATCGTGAGTTTCTTTTTCGTCCTTGGCTTCTTCCCATTTAGCTTCCTTTAATAAGAAGGCCATGACTTTTGCCGGCAGACTTTCATTTTCCGAATGGGTGTGAATACCTTCCGCCTTGGCAATGGCGTCCAGAATCAAATAAACCTTCACGTCCTTCTCTGCGGTCGCGGCAAATTCTTTGCGCATTTCGTCTTCGCGCTTTTTGATTTCAGTTTCCGGAAAGCCTTGGTCCTTGAGGCGATGCTGCATATCGTGAAGTCGATGATCCAGTTGGCGTTTGACCAAAATTTCCGGAACAGCCAATTGAGCATCCTTGATCAAGGCATCAATAATTTGGTTCTCGATGTCGATACGATTCTGCCTGTCCTTTTCTATTTCTATCTGCCGGGTCAAAGATTCTTTGTATTGCGCCAAACTGGGATAACCCAGACTTTTAGCAAAATCATCGTCAAGCTGCGGCGAGTGCCCGGCATGAGAGCCAACAGTCCCTTCCTTTTCACCGCCTTGACCTTTCTTGAAATACTCCAGGGTTTTTTCCAATTCTTCGTCGGTCACTTTGGAACTTCGGCGGGTGACTTTCAGTCCCTTATAATGACCGAGTTTAATTTCCGGTTTGATGTCCACATGGGCCTTAAAACGAATCAACCCATCTTTATACTCCACATCGTGGATTTCCGGAAGGTCCAAAGCATCAATCTTTTCTTGGGCAATCCCCTCATGATAAACTTCGGGAATAAGTTTTTTAATAACTTCCTCACGCGCTAAAGGGCCATGCTGGGCTTCAATCATTTGACGGGGAGCTTTACCCGGACGAAAACCTTTCACCTTAGCGACTCGGGTGATTTCACTCATGACTTGCGCATGGGCCGCGGCGACGCGGTCCTTGGGAATTTCAAATGACAATTCACGTTTTATAGCATCGACTTTCTTTACAGCAACTTTCATTATTGATGTCCTCTTTTTTATCTGGTTTATACCGTTAAGTACACCCAAACCCGAATCCCTGCACGGGACGAGGGGTTCTCATTACGACTTATTCTACATCCTAAATTTTTCACCCAAATAAATCTGCTTGGCCTTGGGATTATTGATCAAATCCTCCGCGGTGCCGGAAATCAAAAGCTTGCCGTCGGCGACGAGATAAGCCCGGTCGGTGATCGAAAGAGTTTCGCGGACATTGTGATCGGTCAACAAAATCCCCAAGCCCTTTTTCTTCAAATCGCGGATAATGTCCTGAGCTTCTGCGACGACAATAGGATCGATACCGGAAAACGGTTCATCCAACAGTAAAAATGATGGATTGGTGACCAAGGCCCGCGTAATTTCCAAACGGCGGCGTTCTCCGCCGGACAATGTATACGCTTTCGATTTAGCCAAATGCCCGATATTCAATTCTTCAAGCAAACTGTTAAGCCGTTTCTTACGTTCGCGCGGGCTAATATCCAGGGTTTCTAAAACCGCGAGAATATTTTCCTGAACAGTTAATTTACGAAAGATCGATGATTCCTGGGCCAAATATCCCATGCCCAGCTTGCAACGCTCATGGATCGGTTTCTTGGTGATGTCCATCTGGTCAAAATGGATCTGACCCAAATCCGGCTGGATTATCCCCACGATCATATAAAATGATGTGGTTTTTCCCGCGCCATTAGGACCCAAAATACCGACGATCTCGGAACGTCCCACCGAAATGCTCAAGCCGTCAACGACTTTGCGGCCGCCATAACTTTTCGTGAGACTCCGCGTTTCAAGAAGATGAAGCGACATTTTGTCCTTTAACCAACAAAGAAGTGATTATATACCGCGTTTCAAAAATTTCGCAATACTTTCTTAAAGAAAAAGGGCCCTGCCTAACGGATTCTAGAAATTCTTTAAACTTAAAATAGGGGGAAAAATTATTTTACGCCCTGTGCAAGTTTTAATCTATCGTTATGATTGATGATTGATGCTTGCTGACTAGTCGAATCAGCAAAACTTACATATCGCGTTTATTTTTCCTTTAAATTCGGCATGATTCCCTTGTCACCCGTGACCATAATGAGCTTCGGCCGGCCGACCAAGGTCAAAGTTTGATCCGTGCCGTTGTAAACCGCTTTGTCCGAATAGGTAATATTGCCTCCTTGAAGAATTTGCACATGGCCCGTACACACGGCTTCTTTAATTTTATTAGTCACCGGATCAAAAAAGACTTCCATCAAGTCCGCCTTCAATGTCCGATCCGTTTCGACAGCAACAACATTCTTGGTAAAAGTGGCTTTGTTCTTTTTTTGATCGATTTCCATCGGGCCGTCGCAAGTGATGGTAACGGTCTGGACATTCGTTTTTTGGGAAACAACCGTGACCTTAACATCTTCCTGCATCTGCGCGGTCTGCAATCCCGGATGAGCTTTCAATCCAATGCCCGTCGCGGTCATGCCCTGGGCCGGATCAGTAATGACAACCGGTGCATCAGTTTTTACGATGTCCTTATTTTTGTCCCAGTCTAAATAATCCGTCTTAAGTTGGCCACCGTTGTTTTGGGAAGTAATGACAACATCCTGCTCCAAATGGACATTGCCGTTCGCTTTATCCAATGTCCCTCTGGCCGCGGTCAGATTAACCCGCTGTTCGCCATACCGGTTGGCGTCGACATTGTTCATGTTGACCTTGTTTCCTTCGATCTGCGCCGTGTCGCCCTTGACATCCCAGGCCTTGACCCCGGCGTCGGTATAGCCCTGGAGATTGAATTTTTCGAATTGCTGAGCACCCCGCTGGGCCGATGCGGGCGCGGCAAGAAAAATAAAAAATAAAAAAGGGAATAGTTTTTTCATAAGGCCGCTAAAATCCCGTCCCATTTGTCCTGCGTTTTTAAAATGATCTCAATGACTTCCCTGACCGCACCATGGCCGCCAGCTTTATGCGTGATATAGTGCACGGTTCTTTTGACTTCTTCGACACCATTGGGGACACTGACGGCAAAACCGACTTGTTTTAAAACACCCAGGTCGGGAAGATCATCCCCCATATAACAAACGTCTTCGTCGGAAACACCCAAGTCTTTTAGCATACGCTTGTAATATTCTATCTTAGGAAAAGCATCCTGATAAACTTTGTCGACGTGCAAATCCCGGGCGCGAAAATCCACCGGCCGGGAATTGCGCGCCGTGATGATCGCAATTTTAAATCCCGCCTTACGCATCACCACCATGCCAAACCCGTCCTGCACATCAAAATTCTTTATTTCCCCACCTTGACTGTCCACGATAATTTTGCCGTCGGTTAAAACGCCATCGATATCCAGGGCCAGAACTTTAATTTTCTTAATTCTTTCCTTCAACATGGAATCCATTAAATTAACCCCGCTTTCAAAAGATCCTGAATATCCAAGAGCCCCACGGCCCGTCCTTTGTCATCGACGACAGGAAGCTCATCGATCTTCTTTTCTTTCAAAAGAGCAAAAGCTTCCGCGGCCAGTTTGCTTTGCAAAATCGTTGTCGGGTTCTTGGTCATAACCCCTTTGACAGTTTTCTGCAAGACATCCGAGCCTTCTTCCAAATGCCGGCGCAGATCGCCGTCGGTAAAAATACCCAGCAATCGACCTTTGGCGTCGACAATGCACGCCGAGCCGCAGCGCGCCTTGGTGATCGCCAAAAGCACATCTTGGACTTTTCTTTCCTTTCCCACTTTCGGGAAATGCTCACCCTTGCGCATCAAGTCTTCGACCTTGAGCAGCAAACGGCGGCCTAACGCTCCCCCCGGATGATAAAATGCAAAATCCTCTTTGCGAAAACCCTTTTTGACAATCAAACAGGCCGCCAAAGCATCGCCCATGACCAAGGTCGTCGTCGTCGAGGCCATCGGAGCCAATCCCAGAGGACAACCTTCTTTCTCGACGGAAACATCCAGAACGACATCGCTGAATTTTGCCAAACTGGATTTGCGATTTCCCGTCATGGCAATCGCTATCGCCCCGATCTTTTTTAATAACGGCAAAAGACGATTTGTCTCTTCGGTCTCACCGCTGTTGGAAATGATGATCAAAACATCCGCCGGGGTGACCTGCCCCAAATCGCCATGCACAGCTTCCGCGCTGTGAATAAAAATACTGGGCGTTCCCGTCGATGATAATGTGGCCGCAATCTTCCGGCCGATGAGACCGGTCTTGCCCATTCCCACCACAATGACCCGCCCTTGGCACTTGACGATCACATCGATGGCTTTAATAAAATTCTTATCGAGGCGCTGGGCCAAGGCCCGCACAGCCTGCGCTTCAATCTCAATAACTTCTTTGGCTTTGTTTAACATAAATATATTCAAATGGTATTTAAGCGTTGGTCATTAAATGGATTTCTTCACGATCGCATCTATTTCCTTTAATTTTTTTAAAAGGCTGGCCAATTGGCCTAACGGGATCATGTTGGGCCCGTCGGAAAGGGCCCGCGAAGGGTCCAAATGGGTTTCGGTAAAAATGGCATCGCATCCTGCGGCGACAGCGCAACGCGCCAAAAGGGGAATGAATTCGCTTTTGCCGCCCGATGTTTCACCCAATCCGCCCGGCTGCTGGACGCTGTGCGACGCGTCAAAAACGACGGGATAACCTAACGAACGCATGATCGCCAGCGAACGAAAATCTGTGACTAAATTATTATAACCAAAACTTACTCCCCGCTCCGTTAAAAGAATTTTATCATTACCGGTTTTTTCCAGCTTTTTTACGACGGATGCCATATCCCACGGAGCAAGGAATTGCCCTTTTTTAACATTAATGATTTTACCGGTTTTTCCGGCCGCAACAACAATGTCGGTTTGCCGGCAGAGAAACGCCGGGATCTGGATAATATCCAAAACTTCGCCGGCACAAGGCATTTCTTCAGCGCTGTGAGCATCGCTTAAAACCGCCACGCCAAATTCTTTTTTTACTTGCGCTAAAATTTTCAAACCCGCGGACAGACCCGGGCCGCGGAAAGACCCCATCGACGTACGATTGGCTTTGTCATAGCTGGCCTTAAAAACAAAAGGAATATCCAGTTGACGCGTCATCTTGAGCAATTTTTCGGCAATCTTAAAAACAATATCCTTGCTTTCAATAACGCACGGTCCCGCGATAAGAACAAAGGGATTGCTCCCGCCGAAAATAATTTTTCCCAATTTGATTTTCTTGACCATCTATTTGCCTTTCATCATCCCTGCGACGCGCTGAAGATCTTCCGGGGTGTCAACGCCGATGCTGTCATGATCGGTTTCAATCGTTTTAATTTTATAACCCGCATCCAAAACGCGAAGCTGCTCTAATTTTTCTGTTGCTTCCAATGCGGAATAAGGCAATGTTTTAAACCCTAACAAAAAATCTTTATGATAACCATAGAGACCCAAGTGCTTATAATAAATACTGTCTTGAAACGGCTTCTTCTCTCGCTGAAAGGGCATCGGCGAGCGAGAAAAATACAGAGCGTTCTGCTGAAGATCAATCACCACTTTGACGACATTAGGATTTTCAAGATCGTCTTCCTTTGTGATCCGTTTGATCACCGTCGCCATGGGAAGCGCTGGGTCAGCGAGCAATACTTTGGCCAAGCGGTCGATCACGGACGGATCGATCAAGGGTTCATCACCTTGAATATTTATCACCACATCCGTAGAAATTCTTGTCACTGCTTCGGCAATGCGATCCGTTCCCGACTCATGATCGGAAGCTGTCCTCACGGCGTTGGCACCAAAACTCCGGGCCGTTTTTAAAATCCGGTCGTCGTCGCAGGCAATGAGAATATCTTCAAGAACATGGCACCGTTTGGCCTGCCGCCAAACGTGTTCAATCAAGGGACGTCCATTTAAAACGGCGAGCATTTTCCCTTCGAAACGGGTCGAAGCCCAACGTGCCGGGATGACACCCATGGCCTTCATGAATTATTTTGTCCCATGATGTTTTATAGCATCCAACAATTCTTTACGGCTGACCGCGACCGCCCCCATTTTCCCGACGACAATGCCAGCCGCGTAGTTGGCCAGATCCGCGGCCTGAAACTTGGTCGCGCCCGTACTCAAAGCGAGAGTAAAGACCGCAATGACCGTGTCCCCGGCGCCGGTGACATCAAAAACTTCCCGCGCCCGCGTCGAAATCTGGATCGACTTCTTACCCTTTTCAAAAATGCACATTCCCTGCTCGCCTAAAGTGATCAAAAGCGATTGAAGTTTAAGAAATTTAAGGAGCTGCTCTCCGGCGCGTTCCACGTCGGCTAAAGTGTCTAATCGGTCACTGTTTAAGCCCAAACGATGACTTAGGGAGTGGGTAATCTTGATATTGCGGATGGCATTTTCTGCTTCTTTGCGATTCGGCGTAATCGACGTCGCCCCCTGATAATAGGAAAAATGTTCTACCTTAGGGTCGACGGTCAAGATTTTATCGTGCTCGCGCGCCAGATTAAAAATAAATTCCAAAAGTTCTTTACACAACAAACCTTTCCCATAATCCGACAAAATAACGGCGTCATAAGCGGCAATAGACTTTTGCAAAAATTTTTTTATCCTGGCTAAAAATCTTTCATTCAAACTATTTTCGACCTTTTCGCGGTCTAAACGCAAAACCTGCTGATGCTGGACAACAATTCGTGTTTTGACAATCGTCGGAATCTGCGAATCTTGAAAAATTCCTTTGGTGGAAATACCGCCCTTTTTGAGACACTGAAGAAAAAGTTTTCCATCGCTGTCTTTCCCGATACGTCCCACCAAGGTGACACGGGCTCCCAAACTGCGAAGATTGCTGGCCACATTGGCGGCCCCGCCCGGACTGAATGTCGTTTCCCCATTTTGCAGAACAATGGGCACCGGCGCTTCGGGAGAAATCCGGCTAACTGTCCCGCGGATATGCTGGTCAAGAATAACATCTCCCACGACCAAAATCCTTTTCCGCTTAAAATTGGATATTAACTGTTTGTATGCAGTCATAATAATAGAGAAGATTGATTGATCTAAAATGAAGTGTGGATTTTAACACAGTTTCAAGAGGGCGTCAACAGCTTCCCAGACACTCTCAACGGGAATGGCGTTCAAATAACTATAATCGATGGCCTTTGCTTTATAATTGGAAATCATTCCCTTAACAGGAGTTATAACAACCTTGACCGTTGAACCCAATGGCCGCCATCTTTCGGGGTTTATACCTGGTTCATCGCGGGTAAAGATCGAGACCACGGGTTTTTTCAGAGCGGCGGCAATATGGACCGGACCGGTATCGTTGGAAATAAGCATCCGGCATTGGCGCAGAAGGGCAATGAGCTGCGTCATAGTCGTCTGCCCTCGTAAGTCAAGAACCCGGATCGTATCGGTTGACTTGACTAAGGAGAGGACTTTTTCCGCGGCCACATCTTTTTTTGTACCGATGACCGCAATTGGACCGATATTTTTGGATTGAAGAATTTCAATAATCTTAGCAAAACGTTCCGCCGGCCATTGCCGTCCCGGATCGCTGGCCGAAGGATTGACAATAATGAATTCCTTGGGGTTGACATTATGATCCGCAAACCACTTCTGCGCCCATGCGTCCGATTGAGCATTTATAGGAATGACACATTGCATTTCCGACAAGGGCGCGGGCACACCCACATAATTGAGAATGTCTAAACAGTATTGCGCTTCATGCTTGATTCCGGCTGCGCGATCATCGGGAACACGCTCCGTCAAAAGAAATCCCAGCTTTTCATTGCAATAACCGGTTCGACGGGGAATGCCCGCGAAAAAACACAAAAGATTCGTCCACTTCTTGGTATGAAAAATGATCGCCCAGTCAAATTTATGCTGGCGCAAATTCATCGCCTGCTTAAACAAGCTCCACTGGATCCTACGGTCATGGACAATGACTTCGTCAATGTCGGGATTACCCTCCACCAAATCCTGCGTTCCGGGAGCGACCAATATGGCAATGCGGCTGTCGGGATAATTTTTACGCAAGGCGCGCACGGCGGCGGTGGTCAAAACCACATCCCCGATCCGGTCGGTCCGCACGACAAGAATGTTCATTTTTTTATTTCCCATTTAAAGTCCCTTTAAGCCACGACTCTAAAATAGAAAACGCATCTTCAAAACCAATGGCCTGCATGCAGTCATGAAGATAATTCTTTTTACCGTGGCAAGCCGCGCAATCGCCATTTTTTTGAATGACAATATTTTCTTTACCCCACGGCCCATATTTCTTGGGATCGGTGGGACCGAAAAATGCAGCCACGGGAACATCCAGATAACTCGCCAAATGCATGGGCGCACTGTCATTGACCACCGCCAGACGGGACAATGTTAACACCCCTCCCAATTGTGCAAGCGTCAACTGGTTGGTCAAATCCAAAGAATGATTTTTCATTAAACTCTTGATGCGGGCCACAACTTCAATATCGTTTTCATCCCCCACAAACACAATCTTTACGTTGTACTGATCCCCCAGATAGTCAGCGAGCTTGGCAAAACCATCTTCGCGCCAGCGCTTGTTTTCAGCCCGCGACCCCGGAGCGATAACGACAAAACTTCCTATCGCATTTAAAAGTTTTCCCACAACATTTTTGTCATTCTCTGAAATAAAAAAGGCCTCTTTAGGGCGGGACTCCGAGGAGTAATCGTATACCAATTTTAACCGCGATAAATGCTGCTGACGCATATGGCCTTTGGGCCGCGCTATCATAAGTGGCGTTTTATGTTTCGCGAAAACCAAAAAAGGAATGGCGGAATTTCGTAAATCTACCGCCAGATCATAGTGTTGAGTCTTCATCTCCTGCAACCATTTCAAGGTATCGACAGGAGACTGTTCACGGCGGTAAAGAGAAACTTTTCTCAAACCAGGATGTCCCTTAATTAAATTTTCAGCTTTGGGACCGACAACCACATCGATTTGTGTGTCGGGGAAATCACGCATTAAAATATCAATGACCGGAAAAGTCAAAATCACATCGCCGATATTACTCAGAGAAACAACGAGGATCTTTTTTATTTTGCTTTTATCGAACATAGGGCCTTAAGCTTTCAACGACTTCCTCAACGGTGATGGCTTTCATGCACACATTGTTAGGACATTGAAGAAAATAACAAGACGCGCGGTTGCAAGAGACGTCTTTATGCAAAATTAATGCCTTGGCCTTCCCGCGCGGACCGGTTGTAGCCGGCATTGTCGGTCCGTAAAGCCCCAAAATATTTTGGCTGACACAACTGGCCATATGTAATGGTCCGGAATCCGCGCTGATGACTATCACGGCTTTTTCTAACAACGCCAAGAGTTGAAGCAAATTGGTTTGGCCGGCCAAGACAACGGGATTGACTCCGGATTTTACCGCAATGTCATGGGCCCAGCCGATTTCTTTCGGACCTTCGGAAATAACCACTTTCATCTTAAGATTTCTCACCACCGTACGAATCAATTGCGCCCAATTCTCCGGCGGCCAGCGTTTCAAATCCCAATTGCCGCTGGTATGGACAACAATAAAAGGCTCGTTTAAAAGAATCCCGGCGGCGCCAAGAATTTTGTCGGTTTGTTCCCGAGCTTCTTGCGGGACACACAAAGAAGAAGTTTTGTCCGCAACTGGCAAACCATATGCGGCAATCAGATTTGAATAAACATCCGCTTTGTGAATGTCATCGCTGAGCGGTTCAATCGCATGCGTTAAAAATTTCATTTTCTTGCTGGCGTATCCCACCCGGACCGGAATCCCGGCCAACACCATTAACCACGCCCGCGAACCAGAGCCATGCAATAAAAAAACCGCGTCGAATTTTTGTTGTCGGATGTGGTGAACCATAATCATTTTAGCCAAGAAGCCGCGGTCCTTCCCTTTTTCATCATAAACAATAATGTCATCAATCTGCGGGACACACTGCAAAATCTCGACGACCCGCGGGACCGCAAAGCAACTGATGCGGGCCGCAGGATAATATTGACGTAGCGCCTTAAAGACGGGAATAGAAAAAATAACATCCCCCAGCCAATTCACATTGACGACGAGAATACGCTTTAAATCTTGTGAAGGGATGCTCATTTCCCGGCTAAAACCTTTTCGTACATCTGTAAAGTTTTTCTGGCCATGATTTCAGAAGAAAAATTTTCCTGAATAAATTTGCGCGCCTGTTGTCCAATCCTTTCAGAAAATTGCGGATCTTTTAAAAATCGGAGGATAGCTTGCGCTAAGGCCTGTGGATCCTTAGGCGGGACCAAGAGGCCGGTTTCTTCATGAAACACAAAGAAAGGAATACCGCCGACATTGGAAGCCACGATAGGCAAACCACACAATTGCGCTTCCATCCCCGAGAGACCAAACCCTTCATCTAGAGACGGCATCACAAACACATCAAAAAGCATAAGAACAGAACCGCTGGAATTAAAGACCGCCGCAAAGGTCACATTATTCTCAAGACCCATATGTTTCACCTGCGCCTTAAGTTGGTCTTTAATCTTCCCTTCTCCGGCGAGAAACAGCAAGGCTTTTGGAAAAGATTTGATGATGTTCGGCATAGCATCAATCAATACACTGTGACCTTTCACATCCGCTAAACGCGAAACCATTCCAATAACCGGGGTTTGCGTAATATTAAATTTTTTCCGGGCTCGTTCTTTGGCGAGCTGATCAACCTGTTGAAAAGATTGTAAGTCTATACCGTTGGGTACCAGAAAAACCCGGTCGGCAGGCACTTTGAAATCATTGATCAAATGGTCCTTCACCGGCTGACTGATCGCGATGACCGCACGCCCCCAACAGGGAAAAGTCCGGCGGAACCAATGCGTTTTATAAAATCCGTGAGATGTAGCAACATAGGGCACACCAGAAAAGAAACTCAACACTTGCCCTAAAAATTGCGTCACCCTTGTATGGGAATGGATAATATCGATTTGCTCTTTGCGGATCACTTTCAGCAAGCGGGGCACAGCTTTATAAATCTGGGGGTGAACTTCCACCTTGGTCCCAACCGGCGCATCAATAAGATGTACTCCTAATTTCGAAAATTCTTCGGCCCTGGCCCCGCCGGCCGTACCTAAAAAAACATCATGCCCTTTGTCAAGATATTGACGGGAAAGCGCAAAAAGATAGGTGGTGATCCCGCCGACATTCAGATGAGTGGAAAGAAGAAGTATTTTCATAGATTTATCAGCTGATAAACGCGCTCGGCAATTTCCTCGGGAGTAATATCGCGCATACAAAGATGGGTCTTCACCTTACATTGCGTGCTGTAGCAGGGAGCGCACGGTGGTTTCTTTTCCATGATCACCGCCGTCTTGGCCGGAGGCCTATGCCTCTGAGACGACGTCGGACCGAAGAGCGCTATGAGGGGAACATTCATGGCCGCCGCAATATGAAGTGGTGCAGAATCGGGCGAAATAAAAACCTTGCAATGCTTGATTACGGCCGCGAGTTCCATCAATTCGGTTTTACCTATCAGTATAGCTGGCTTTGTTTTCGTGAGCAACGAAAGTTGTTTAGCCATGTTCCGGTCTTTTTCCATACCGGTCACGAGAACACGGATATTTTTTGCCGCGAGAATATCACAAAGCCGCGCTATATATTCAACGGGCCAATTTTTGGTTGGCCAGCGTTGTGATGCGGCGATGTTAACGCCAACGACATTTGTCTTGGCCCCGACCCACTCCGATTCCAAAAGACGTAAAGCACTTTCTGATTCCTTTGCTGAGGGCCATAATTCAAGAAGGTTCTCGCTGTTATAATTCAATCCTAAAAGATTGAGAATTTGGTACTGGTGCTCAACAGGAGGAAGGTTAGGATTGATCTGCTTAACGGGATGGGTCAAAAGAAAACCAAAACGCCCGCGCTTAAAACCATAACTTTCCTTGGGAAAACTTAGGAAAGAAAGCCAATGACTGCGATTATTATTTTGCAAATCAATAACTTTATCAAACTTATAATGGGACAGTTTCCGTCCCAACTGCCAAAGCCCTTTAATTCCCCGGTCGCGTTTTTTAAAATCCACGACGATCAATTCATCTACATAAGGACAACGGCTCAAAATCTTGCGGGACGCTTCACCGACTAACACACAAATCCGTGCCTGGGGAAATTTTTGGCGCAGCGCCTTTAAGGACGCGGTGATCAAAATCACATCTCCCACCGAACTGATCTTGATCACCAAAATCCGCAAAGACCGCAAAAGTTCTTCATAAACCTTGATTGTGCTTTCTGCCATGTGACGCAAGGTAAATTGGGTTTCTAATTTTTGCCGGGCGCCGACAATGATTTGTTGGGCCAGTTTTTTGTCGGACAAAATCCTTAGGCAGGCCTCGGCCATCGCGTCACTGTCTTTGGGCATGACCAAAAGGCCGGTCTTTTCTTGGTCGATAATTTCAACAACTCCCCCGACGGATGTAGCGACAACCGGAACCCCTACCGCCTGCGCCTCCAGAATGACGCGTCCGAAAGCTTCCGGCACAATGGTCGACAAAACGAGTAGGTCCGTTTTAGCTAAAAGCTGCGGGACATCTTGCCGCGTGCCCAAAAAATCGACAGAGTCGGAAAGGCCCAGCCTGCGGACCAAGACCTGCAATTCTTCGCGGTACGCTTCCTTGCCCACCGGCGCATCCCCGATAATCCAAATCTTCACCTGAGGCATTTTTCTGACCACCGTGGCCATGGCCCTTAAAAAATGCACGTGGCCCTTTAAGGGCGTGATCCGTCCCACAATTGAAATCACGGGGTTGGCTTGTGAAGGGGAGCGTCCCCGCAAAGCCGGAGCAAATCTCTGCAAGTCCACACTGCGCGGGATACAACGGACATTTTCTGCCGCCACTTTAAAGTCGTCGACCATGTGCCGACCAATAACCTGGCTGGGGACGATGATCAATTTGCTCCAACCCATGATTTTGCTAAACATATGCTTAGAATAATAGCCATGGCATGTCGTTATAAATTCGGCGGGTGTTTTGCGGCAAGCAAAAAAAGCAATCCACGCCGGCACGCGCGAACGGGCATGAACAATGTCAATTTTTTCCGTCAAAATAATGTCGCGCAAAGATTTGATACAATTTAAAATGATAAAAATATTTTTTTTATGCACTGGCAAGGCGTAATGAGTAACACCGGCTACGGCCAGTTCCTGCACGAGAGGTCCGCCATGAGAAACAACAACAGCGTGATGGCCATTTTCCCGCAGATATTTGGCAAAATCGACCGTGCCCGTTTCCACTCCGCCGACACGCAATTCCGGCAATATTTGCAAAACCCTCATCTTAGGATCCTTATCGTTAAATAAATTTCTGTAAGCTCTCCAGAATCACCGCATCATCATCTATTTTCCTGGTTTGGACTTTATTCTTAATCAGCTTATACAGGGAGTCCTTCATATATTTGACATCCGCGGAAAGGATATGCCCGTCTTTGTTGAGCCGTTCCAAGAAACGGCCGTGCTTGGTCCTTTCAAAAGGAACGCCACGGCGGTGTTCCACAAAAAAGGCCGCAACTTTTTTCCCGGCGCTGGCCGCTTCCGAAATCATAGAAATACTGTCACCGGAAACCACAATAACATCCGCCAGCCCCAAAATTCCGCCCACAGCTTGCGGGACATCTTCCCGATTAGCAATGACTAGAAATTTACAGCGGCGATATTTACTCAATTCCCGCATAATCATATTTTCTATTTTTGCCGACGTGCGACGGGAAGTTGTCAAAAGAATATCCGCCTGAGTTTCTTCAGCCGTCTCGATCAACTGGTGGATCAAAATCCTGACCCGCTGTTCGCTTAAAACAAATTCCGGTGTGTCGCCACCCAAAAGGACGCCGATTTTAAAATTATCCCCGCTCTTAAGATGAGAAAAACGTTTTAAAAGCGCCGCTGTTTGTTCGGCCAGATAGCTGGGGGTAATCAAATTGGGAGCACCCTCAGTCACGATAACATTCGCGGGCCAATGTTGACGTCGGAGCGTGTCATGACGGGGTAAAATGACCATATCGAAATGCCGGATGTTTAACATCCCCGGCTTGAGAATAACCACATTCTTGGCCCCATGCTCCAAAGACAAAAGATAATTGACCCCGGCGACCGCCGAACCGCAGGAGACCAGAAAATCGGGTTTGACCGACATCAACTGGCGGAAAGAATCCTTAGTCAAACAAAAACGCAAAAGCCATATCCGGCCGCGGTGCTGTAAAAGATTGCCGACACAAGCCGCCAGCGCACAAAATTTTCCCCGCCATTGACTTTTAAAATGGACATGTAAAATAGGCCGTTGAGTGTTACTCCCCCGCTCTTTGAGGGCCTGTGACAAAAGCCCGCCTACCGCTTCCGATTGACGCAAGTGTCCAGCCTTCCCGTCGGTCAAAATACCGACGACAGAATCACGGGAATATTTCCAAATTTTATAAAACCACATGTATTCCGCAGGATTTTGTAAAATGGCTTTTTCCATGAGGGCCGTAATTCTAATCAAGTTGGCGACAACATCCCGCTCTTCATTTCCCGTATGGCTCAAAACCAAAGGTTTTTCAATGACTAAAAGATGATACGGCCCTTGCTTGCGGACAATGGTGACAAAGCACAGCGGCACACCCATCTTCAATCCGATACGGATTGCACCCGACGACATACTGGCTTCTTTCCCGAAAAATGGGACCAAAACCCCGTCTCTTCCCCCTTGGTCTACGACCAAAGCCGCAACTTCATTATTTTTCAAACTCTTTAAAAGTTCGCGCGTGCCCAAACCCCTTTTGATCACCGTCGTGCCGCCGCTGCGACGAAAAGAGTTGAGCAATTCCCCCAAGCGGGAATTCTTGGTTTGCGCTTTAACCAATACTTTATAAGGGTGGCGGAGCGTCGAACCGATCAGATTGGCCATTTCCCAAGAGCCAAAATGCATAGCCAGCAAAATAACGCCTTTCTCTTGTTTGATCGCTTCATCCACATGTTCTTGACCTTTAACCTCAACAAATTCATGAAATTTGACCGTATCCAGCATAGGAAAACGAAACAGTTCAATCACATTTTGTCCATAATTTGCAAAAGTTTCTTTGGCGATGCGGCGAATTTCTTCGGGAGATTTGCTCTTAGCAAAAGCGATCCGCAAGTTGGAATAAACAATCCGCCGATGCTTACCGTTTAGATAATACGCGGTCATGCCCATAATTTTTCCCAATCGCAAAGAAAGCCCGATGGGCAAAACCTGGACAAAAAGACCCAATATCCTAACGGCCCAATAAATGATCAATTCGCCCAAAAACTTTGTCCTTTCCATTTCGCAGTTCAATTTCAATTTTCAAAACCCAAAAACGGCAGATGCCAAAATGCTCTTTTAACGGGATAACTTTTATGGCGTCTTTTGCCGTCGTCACAAAGTTCCTGACCCCCGACTTTTCTGCCTGTTCAACCATCATCCGAATATCTTTGGCAGAATAAACATAATGGTCCTGAAAAACAAAACCCTTTTCAACAACCGCCCCCGTCCCCAGCAAGGTTTCTGTAAAACTCTGCGGGTCTCCCACGGCGCAAAAAATAAAAATTTTGCAATCGCGCAAATACGCAAGGGGCTCTTGACGCCCGGAAAAAATTTCTTCTAAGGCTTGCGGGGCGTGCGCGGCCCAGCCAATAACGCAAACCGGGTTGATCCGCCGGATACGCTCTTCTAAGACCTGCGTCATTGAGGGATTAAAATCCGACTTCGTCAAAACAATAATGTGGGCCCGTTTTAAAGCGCTCAGCGGCTCGCGCAGAATGCCGGCGGGAATCAGCTGGCCATTCCCGAAAGGATTAGCCGAATCCACAAGAACAATTTCCAAATGACGTCTCACTCTGCGGTGTTGAAAACCATCATCGAGGATGAAAACATCCACAGGGTAAACGGACAAAATTCTTTTGCTCGCTTGGATTCGGTCGCCGCCTACACCGATAGCCACGCCGGGAATATATTGCCGCATCATGGCGGCTTCATCGCTGCAAGAAGACGCGGCGTTTTTCATATATCCGCGGGTTAAAACCGCAGGATTGAATCCGCGACTGTGCAAATGCTTTACAAGCAAAATAACAAAAGGAGTTTTGCCAACCCCGCCCCATGTGATATTTCCGACGCTGATTACGATCTTTCCCAAATCAACCGAACGCAAAATGCCCTTCCGATAAAAGAAATTCCTCACGGCCACGACTCCGCGATAGAAAAATGATAAAATCAGTAAAATAAAACGGATAAACCCGGCGCATCTACCGCCTTGCTGATCGGTTACCACGCGATATAAATAGTCTCGCATTGAAGACAAACCTCATTTTAAGTGCCCCTATTTTACACTAAAATGAAAAATGTCCCATTAAGATTATTATTAATATTATATAAGAAAGCTTATTGCGGTTTGTGAAAATGGATTTCTCCGAGGATTCCGGAAATGATACGCTCAGTACCGTGGGTCGCTCCGGCATTTTTCTTGATCGTGGCTAAAGCCCGCTCCCCCAAGGATGTTCTCAATTCCGGCGACGCTAAAAGTTTGCTCACAGCCTCTCGCAGCTCATCGGGTGTTTCGATTTGTAAAATCGCCCCCGCTTCTAAAAATATTTCGGCAATATCCGCAAAATTTTGCATATGCGGCCCGACAATAACCGGTTTCGCAAAAAAAGCCGGTTCAATGATGTTCTGGCCGCCGTTTCCCGTGAGGCTTTTGCCCACAAAAACCACCGTGGCTAAACGGTAGAGGGATTTCAAGTGTCCAATCGTGTCGACAACCACGACGGCCTGCGGGTCGCTCCCCGGCGGATTGATCCGCGAAAAAACCGCCGCGGTCAAACCTTCCGCCTTAATCAAATCACAAATCTCCGGCGAGCGCTCGATATGACGCGGTGCGATGACTAACGACAGCAAAAAAAATTTCTTTTTCAATTTCTTAAAAATATCCAGCACTATCTTTTCTTCGCCGGGATGAGTGCTTCCCGCCACCCAGACTAAAGCTTCATTTTTAAAACCGCAGCGGGCCAGCGTGATTTCTTCGCCAGAAACCCCCTCATCAAATTTCATACTACCTAAAACAAAAACATTTTTGGCTGAAGCGCCCAAATTGATAATACGGTCCGCGTCGCAAGCGCTTTGCATGCAAAAAGCCCGGAAAGGACGTAAAACCTTTCTGATAAAGAATTGAAAACGGCGATAACCATAAAAAGATTTGTTAGAAATGCGGCCATTGACCATGACCATCGGGACATCGGCACGAGCCAAAACCGTTAAAAGATTAGGCCATATCTCAGTTTCCGCGGCAATAAAAATCTCGGGCCTCATTCTCTTGATAAAACTTTTTACGGCCCAGCCAAAATCCAACGGCGCAAAAATCACAATGTCCTCTTTTCTAAACCGTTTTTGCGCTAAGGCGTAACCCGTCGGCGTTACCGTGGAAATCACAATCTGATGGTCCGGATGAGTTGAGCGGATTCTTTCGACTAATCCGACAATCGCTAAAATTTCGCCGACACTCACCGCATGAAACCAGATATTCTTTTTTTGATAAAACCGATAAGGCAATTCCTGCCCCAGAAATCCCAACCTTTGGACAAAACCGCGGTGGAGTTTCCCGCGAATGAATAAAACGGGAACATAAAAAATAAAAGCCAAAAAATAAAGAATATTATAAAAAAATATCATAAGGAGACTCGCCGGGAAAGATCAGGCATGAGGATGGGCTTTATCATAAACGCTTTTCAACCGTTCCGTCGTCAGATGCGTATAAATCTGCGTCGTGGATAAATTCACATGCCCTAAAAGTTCCTGCACCGAGCGCAAGTCGGCGCCCCGGTCCAACAAATGTGTCGCAAAAGAATGGCGAAGGACATGCGGCGACACCTTCATCTTGACACTGGTAGCCAGAAGATGCTTATTAATAATATTCCTGATACTGCGGTCCGTCAAACGTTTACCATTTTTATTCAAAAAAACAGCCCGCTCATTAACGCCTTCTTTCGTCGGGCGCGCGGCCAAATAGCCGCGAATTTCTTTTAAAGCTTTGTCGCCGATGGGAACAACGCGCTCTTTCTTGCCCTTTCCCATGACCTTGATGACATTACCGATAAAATCAATATGCTCCACGTTGAGTCCCACCAATTCACTCACGCGCAGACCGGAACTGTAAAGGGTCTCAAAAATAGCGCGATCCCGCGCACCGGCGGACATTGTAATCTCCGGCGCTTCGATGAGCTGGGTGATCTCAGTCTCGGAAAGAAATTTTGGGAGAGTTTTGTCCAATTTCGGCGTCATTAAAAGGATGGACGGATTTTCTTTTAGATAACCTTCCCGCTGGAGAAATTTAAAAAGACTGCGGATCGCTGAAAGTTTGCGGGCCAGAGTTCGGGGCTTAAACTGGTTGGAACGCATTTGCGCTAAAAAGCGGCGAAAATCATTATACTCAACTTTCTCAAGAGGTTTGTCCGCGATAAAATCAATAAATTCTATAAGATCGGATTTATAATTCAGGACCGTGTGCGGCGAATAGTTCTTTTCAATATCTAGAAAAGAAAGAAATTTTTCAACATACCGGTTCATGGCCATTTTCCTATAACTATTCCGGATTGGCCGGGGCCGGGGTTTCGGGTAAAGCATTGGCCGTAAATGTACACGCAGGATATTTACTGCACCCATAAAATGCGCGCCCGCTTTTACCCCGCCGCTTGACAAGTTCCCCGCCACACTCCGGCTGAGGGCATTTGATTCCCGTTGTAATAGGCTTAGCGAATTTGCAAGCGGGAAAATCGGAACAGCTCAGAAATTTTCCACGGCGGCCCCACTTCATGACCATTTGCTTGCCGCATTCCGGACATTTCTCGTCTATAAATTCCTGCGTCTTCTCGATTGTGGCCATGGCGTGATCGAGCTCTTTTTTAAAGGGACCGTAAAAATCCTTCAGAAGAAGGGCATATTCCAACTCCCCTTCCTCAACGAGATCCAGGCGCTCTTCCATGCCGGCGGTAAACCCGATGTCCATAATCGTAGGAAAATATTCGACAAGAAGATCACAAATCCGCATTCCCAATTCGGTCGCGCTAAAATAACCGCGTTCGCGCAAAACATAATTGCGCGCTACAATCGTCGAAATGATCGACGCGTATGTACTCGGCCGGCCGATCCCTTCCTCTTCGAGTGTTTTGACCAAACTGGCTTCCGAAAAACGTGGCGGCGGCTTGGTAAAATGCTGGGTGGGCTTGACTTCCTTTAAGTCCAATGGATCGTTTTTAAAATACACCGATAGATCGACCTTGCCTTCGGCGTCATTCCCGGACGGATCGAGTGTCAAGAAACCGGCAAAAACCAAGGTCGAGCCCGATGTTGAAAAAAGAAAGCGTCCAGCCATAATTTCGACACGTTTATTGCGAAAAATCGCCGGCATC
This sequence comes from Candidatus Omnitrophota bacterium, assembly GCA_031423615.1. GTDB lineage: Bacteria > Omnitrophota > Gorgyraeia > Zapsychrales > JANLHA01 > JADLGJ01. Next base: position 72,738 of record JANPFV010000104.1, on the reverse strand, counting down.
ATTTGTGAACTGACAAATCGCCGCCAAATCAGAGAATACAATTTAAACTGGTCTTCGTCGAGAAAGGACTTGAGGTCTTCGGGTTTCTTTAAGACATCCGCAGGCCGGATCGCTTCATGCGCTTCTTGCGCCGATTTTTTAGACTTATAACGGTTCGCCGTTTCGGGAAGATAGCGAACGCCGTATTCTTTTTCAATAAAATCCCGGACCGCACTTAAAGCATCATTGGAGATATTAACCGAGTCGGTCCGCATATAGGTGATCAAACCAACGGGGTCTCCTTCGCCTAATTCAATCCCCTCATAAAGCTCCTGGGCAATCTTCATCGTGCGGTTGGCATTAAACCCCAGCTTGTTGAAAGCCTCCTGTTGCAGTGTTGAGGTAATAAACGGTGGGGCAGAATTGCGTTTGATATCTTTTTCTATGACATCGGAAATGACAAATTCTTCCTTTTTGATTTCTTCAACAATATTTTCCGTGGCGTTTTTTTCCGCGAGCTCAAATTTTTCATTATTGATCTTCTCTAAATTGGCGGTGAGGACATCTTTGTGGCCGGCTTTTTGCAAATCGACGGCAATAAGCCAGTACTCCTGCGGCAGGAAATTCTTGATCGCCCGTTCGCGGTCGACAATCAGGCGCAAAGCCACGGACTGTACGCGGCCGGCGCTCAGACGCGAACCCACTTTTTTCCATAACAAAGGACTGATCATATACCCGACGATCCGGTCAAGGACGCGACGCGCCATTTGGGATTCAATCTTTTTGCCGTCGAACTTGCGAGGATGCTCAAAAGCCTTTAGGACCGCCGTTTTGGTGATTTCCTGAAATGTGACCCGAAAAACTTTCTTATCCTCGCCGAGATACGGACGGATATTCCAGCCGATCGCCTCACCCTCACGATCGGGGTCGGTCGCAAAATAAATCTCGTCCTTGGTTTTTGCTTCCTTTTTCAGCGCGGTCAGTGTTTTTTGTTTCGCGCGCATGACGATAAGCTGGGCGGAAAAATCATGATCTACATCCACACCCAGTTTGGACTTTGGTAAATCAATCAAATGACCCATGGAAGACAGGACCTTGTATTTCGAACCTAAAATTTTATTAATGGTCTTGACTTTGGTGGGGGACTCCACAATCACTAAGGCTCTGGCCATAAAATATTCCCGCTTTCAGAAAGCTATGCCCGGACAAAATATTTTCCCGGCAATTGTTTGATGACTTTTTTTAATTCCAGTTTCAACAAAACACCCGCAACTTCCAGTTGAGGTTGACCTGATTTGGCCACAACCTCATCGATATATAACGGCTCTTTATTGACACATTTAACGACGGACCATTCCTGTTCACTCAAATCATGCGTCGTTCTCTCCGGCAAAAATTCCTCTTCTGTTTTCCCTGTTTTTACAAAATCCCGGCGGAGTTGCGGCTCCAGTTCCTGTAAAATATCTTCAAAACACGTGACCAGCTTCGCGCCATCCTTGATCAGTTGATTGACACCTTGGCTATTGGATTGGTCGATCTGGCCCGGAACGGCAAAAACATCGCGCCCCTGCTCGAGAGCAAAGCGACTGGTGATCAGAGCACCGCTCTTAAGAGAAGCTTCCACCACCAGGACGGCCAAAGATAATCCACTGATGATGCGATTGCGGGCAGGAAAATTTCCAGAAATGGGCGGAACCGACATTGGGAACTCCGAGAGGATCGCGCCTTTTTGTCCGATCTCCTTATACAATTCTCTATTCTGCTCAGGATAAACATGACAAAGACCACAACCCACAACCGCCACCGTCTGTCCGCCGGTGCGTAAACAACCGCGGTGACTGGCGGCGTCCACACCGCGGGCCAAACCGGAAACCACGGTGATCCCCAATTCAGCCAGTTGACTGGAAAATTTTTCTGCAATCTTTAACCCGTAAACTGAAGCATTGCGAGAACCGACGACCCCGATCGCCAACCCGTGATCGCCAGGCCAATGCCCCTTGATATAAAGAACCACGGGCGGGTCATAGATGCTACGCAAAGCCACCGGATAATTTTCATCAAAGATCGTAACGACGTTAACGTCATTTTGCCGGATTAGATTATATTCACTTTGTAAAAAATTGTCGCGGTCGAATTCAAGAATTTTTTGCACCAGGTGGCGGGCCACAATTCCGGCCTCAACCAATTCCGCTTCTTTGGCCTGCAAAACCTGCACCCCGGAACCAAAATGTCCGACGAGCGAACGCAGGCGCACACTGCCTAAACCCAATATAGCGCTTAAAACAACAAGGGCTTCTTGTTCCGTCATTTCACCCTCCCGCCCCACCCGGGCCTTACTTTGCGGAAGCTTTTTTAAACAGCGTCAAAATATCGACGCAAAGCTGTTCGCCGGTCTTGCCGTCAGCGTCGATTTGATAGTCCGCCTTTTCATAAAACGGACGGCGCTGTTCGAGCAATTCCCTGATTTTGTTTTTAGGATTCGGGGTATTGAGGAGGGGACGGTTTTTTTGGTCTTTGACGTTCTGATAAATTTCTTCCGTTGATGCGGAAAGATAAAAAATAATGCCGTTTTTTTTCAACAATTCCAGATTGCGGGGATTTAAGGCGACTCCGCCGCCGCAATCGATGATCTTATTTCTTTGATCGGCAATGGCAGCGACGATGTTGGCCTCAGCTGTCCGAAAATATTCTTCACCATGGTCCTGAAAAATTTGCGCAATACTTTTTCCCTCTTGCTCTACAACCCTTTCATCGGTGGAAATAATGGTGCACTCCAGTTTAGCGGCAAGATGCTTGGCCGCCAAAGATTTTCCCACACCCATAAAACCGATAAGGACAATATTTTTTACCATGACCTGAGGCCATACCCGTGCATGATCCAATTGATGATAAGGTTCCCGTAAAAAAGACTGAGCAATGCGCCCAAAACTAAAAAAGGTCCGTAAGCGATAGCGCTGTCCTTGGTGCGGACTTTTTCGACAATCCCATAAAACGCGCCGAAAAACGGCGCCAAGAAAAATGTCAATAAAGCCAGTTTCCAACCCATGAATGCTCCGACCATGGCCATGAGTTTCACATCGCCTCCGCCCATTGATTCCTTTTTAAAAATAACGTCGCCAAGCAGGCCCATCAAATAGATGGATCCGCCTCCCACCAAAACCCCGATCAAAGAAAAACCCAAGGCTTTAAAATGATCCGCCCAGACCCATCCCGACGATGCAACACCATGCAATTCCGGGACAAAAAAACTAAAAAGGAGTCCCGCCATCATCCCTCCGATACTGATTTCATCGGGAATGATCCGGTATTCAAAATCTACAAACGTTGCCACGATAAATCCGCAGGCCATGACTATGTAAGCGGCGGTCATAGGGGTCAGCCCAAAAATTTTATAAAATCCCCAAAAAGTAAACGCCGTCAAAAGTTCAACCCAAAAATAACGCATGGAATATCTGGCTGAGCAATGACGGCATTTTCCGCCGAGGACTAAGTAACTCACGAGGGGAATATTATCGTACCACGCCACGGTCTTTTTGCAGGCCACACAATGGGAGGGGGGAGTTATAATCGATTCTTCTTTGGGCATTCGAACAATACAGACGTTTAAAAAACTGCCCACGCAAGCGCCTAAAAAAACAATGAAAACTTGAAGAAGCACAATTTCTGTCATTCGACCTTCCCTTCTAAAGTTTCCCGAACGTTATCCTTAACATTCTGCGGCAATTCCTGGCCCGCCCAATGCTGTAAAGAAAGCATTCCCTGATAAAATAAAAGCCCCAAACCATTGGCCGTCGTAGCACCCTTGGCGGCCGCAAGTTTTAAAAGTAAGGTTTCCTTCGGTTCGTAGACCACATCATACACCAACATATTCGGATGCAAAAGATCATCGTCGACTAAGGAGCTCTGCGGATCATTAAGCCCCACGGATGTCGTATTGATTAAAAGATCGGAAATCTCAATGTTAAGATCATCGATTGAGGGGACGACAGTCACCAAACTGACATCCATGTGGAAAGACAAATCCTTGACCATTTGACTGGCCTTTTCCGATGTCCGATTATAAATCTTGATGGATTCCGGTCTTTCTGGAATAAGGCATAACGACGCTAAGATCGACCGGGTGGTGCCTCCGGCTCCCAAAATAGCCACTCGTTTTCCCCGCGTATTAAATTTCAGATCGACCAGGTGCGCCAAAAATCCCGGCCCGTCGGTATTATACCCTGTCAATCGGCGATTCTCATCAATCACAATCGTATTAACCGCCATGGCCTTTTTGGCAAAAGCGCTGATGCTGTCCAAATGCGGGATGACGGCTTCTTTGTAGGGCACCGTTACATTCAGTCCAAAAATAGGGGACTCCTTGTCGCGCAGACTTTTAAAGAAAGGTTCCAGTTCTTCCTCTTCAAGGAGAAACAATTTATAAATAGCTTTAACACGTAATTCTTTAAATGCGGCATTGTGCATCAAGGGCGAAAGACTGTGCTTGACGGGATTCCCAATAATGCCGTAAGTCGCAATTTCCTTTGTCATACATCCGGGGACGTTGCGTCCGCTGTCGAAATGATTTTATTGATTGCATTCAAATAGGCCTTGGCGGAAGCAACAACAATATCGGTGCTGGACGCCCGGCTGATGACACTTTTGCCATTGACCATGACCTTAACCGTGACTTCGCCTAAGGCATCTTGACCCCGGGTGACGGATTGAATAGCATAATCCAACAATTCTCCCCTGACACCGGTGATCTTATCGATCGCTTTATAACAAGCATCCACCGGGCCATCACCCGACGAAGATTCAGCGATTTTCTGGCCTTTCTTTTTTAATATCACTTCGACTTTCGGCTTGATGTTCATGCCGCTGGTATTCTTAAAATCCGCCAGTTCCCAGAGAGGCTTAAAAACTTTCACTTCATCATCAACGATGGCGAGCAAGTCCTCATCAAAAACCTGCTTTTTCTGGTCAGCTAATTTCTTGAATTCCGCAAAGGCTTTGTCCAATTCATCTTCCTTCAATTCAATTCCCAAAGCCTTCAAACGGACTTTAAATGCGTGGCGTCCGGAATGCTTTCCTAAAAACAAATTTCCGACGGGCACCCCCACAGATTCCGGGCTCATAATTTCATAGGTGGACTTTTCCTTTAGGACCCCGTCTTGATGGATCCCACTTTCATGACGGAAAGCATTAGCTCCGACGATGGCTTTATTGGGCGGAACCAAAAATCCGGTCATCTTGCTGACCAAACGGGAAGTTTTATAAATTTCTCTAGTATTGATGTTGGTGCTACAGTGATAAAAATCCGACCGGGTGTGCAAAGCCATGACGATCTCCTCCATCGCGGCGTTACCCGCCCGCTCACCGATCCCGTTGATTGTGCATTCCACCTGACGCGCGCCGTTCTTAATCGCGGCCAAAGAATTGGCCACACCCATACCTAAATCATCGTGGCAATGGGTGGAAATGACGGCCTTATGAATATTAGAAACATTTTCGCGGATATCGCTAAAAAGTTTTCCGTATTCATCCGGGGTCTTGTACCCGACGGTATCCGGAATATTGACGGTCGTAGCCCCGGCCTTGATCACCGCCTCCAAGATACGGTACAAAAATTCCTTCTCACTGCGGCTGGCGTCTTCCGGGGAAAATTCGACGTTATGGATTTTGGACTTGGCGTATTTGACCGCATCAACGGCCATGGCCAAAATCTCGTCCTGAGTTTTTTTGAATTTATGTTCCAAATGGATTTTGGAAGTGGCTAAAAAAACATGGATGCGTCCGCTCTTGGCGATTTTGACCGCATCATAGGCCGCATCGATATCCTTGCGAATGGCGCGGGCCAAACTGCAGACCGTGGAACTTTTGACAGCCCGGGCCACCTGACGCACGGATTCAAAATCTCCGGGCGAACTGACCGCAAAACCAGCTTCAATAATATCGACCCCCAAACGTTCCAGAGCATAAGCGATTTCCAGCTTTTCATCCTTGTTCATGGATGCGCCGGGAGCCTGCTCTCCGTCACGCAATGTCGTATCAAAAATTAAGACTTTATCGGTTTTCATAATAAAAAATAAGCTTTGGTAAATATCCGGTTTTGGTTGCAATTATGCTTCGACTGGGTGGCCCGTAGGCGGGTCCCCTGCCGCCAGCAGCGGAGCGATGCCGGCAGGGTGCCGCAGGGACAGGACCCAGCACAAAGCAATTTATTTCTTCATCCACGACATCAAACCACGCAACTTCTCACCCACTTTTTCAATGGGATGATTCTCTCCTTCTTTGCGCATTTTAATAAAAATCTTACGTCCGCTTTTATTTTCAGCCATCCATTCCTTTGCGAATTTTCCCTTTTGAATTTCTTTGAGAATTTTTTGCATTTCTTTACGGGTGCGCTCATTAACAATCCGCTTTCCGCGCGTAAGATCACCATACTCGGCGGTATCCGACACCCGTTTGCGCATTCCGGTAATCCCGCCTTCATACATAAGATCAACGATAAGTTTTAATTCATGCAGACATTCAAAATAAGCAATTTCGGGTTGATAACCCGCTTTGGTTAAGGTTTCGAAACCCGCTTTGACCAGTTCACTGGCCCCGCCGCAGAGAACGGCTTGTTCCCCAAAAAGATCGGTTTCCGTTTCCTCTTTAAATGTCGTTTCAAGAACACCGCCGCGCGTGCCGCCCAAACCCTTGGCATAAGCTAAAGCATCCTTCAGGGCGTGTCCTGAGGCGTCTTGATGGACCGCGACCAGACACGGAACGCCTTTACCTTCCTCAAATTGACGACGGACCAAGGCCCCCGGTCCTTTAGGCGCGATCATCCAAACATCAATATTCTTAGAAGGCTTGATCAGTTTGAAATGAATATTGAAACCATGAGAAAAAGCCAATGTCTTGCCTTTTTTCATATACTTTTTTATGGAGTCATTATAAATATCAGCCTGCAAATGATCCTGGGTCAAAATGAAAATAATCTCCGCCTGTTGTGCGGCCGTCTTTACATCGACGGGTTTAAAGCCGTCCTTGATGGCTTGTTCATAATTCGGCCCGCCCGGTCGCTGGGCGATCAAGACGTTTAATCCGCTATCGCGCAAGTTCAAAGCCTGCCCGCGCCCTTGAATACCGTATCCAACAATAGCTATGGTCCGCTTTTTCAATCGGTTTAAATCCGCATCCTTGTCATAATAAATCTTGGTCATAAAAATTCCCTTCGTTATTATTCCCGTGTACAAGATTGGCGTGGAAAATTCCAAACATTTTATCACAAAGTTTTAAAATGACAGGAATTTTTTAGAGGAGAAAGTCTAACTGAGGGTCTTCATCAAATGCAGATATTCGTCGGTGCGGCTGTCCGGCCGGCTCAACGCTTGTGTCAAATCAACCACATGGATATGCTCATTCATAACACCCACGGCCTTTCCGTATTGCCCTTTTAAAAGCAAATCGACGGCCGCCGCGCCTAAACGGGTGGCCAAAATCCGGTCGGCCGCAACGGGTGATCCTCCCCGCTGAACATGGCCCAAGACGACAAAACGCGTTTGCAAACCGGTCATCATGGTCAAGGATTGCGCAACGTCCGGGGCTTTCGCCGCCCCTTCCGCCGTCACAATGATCCAGTTGATTTTACCGCGTTTATTGCCTTCCTGAATTTCCTGACACAATGTTTTATAATCGAATGTCCTTTCCGGAATGATGACGGTTTCCGCGCCCGCGGCCATGGCCACGCGCAAAGCGATATATCCGCTTTGGTTGCCCATCACTTCAATAATAAAAATACGTTCCATGCTTTGCGCGGTGTCGCGAATTTTATCAATGGAATCCAAGGCCGTGTTGATCGCCGTCGCGCAACCGATGGTTTCATCGGTGCCACAAATGTCATTGTCAATCGATCCGGGAACACCCACCACAGGGAAATTGTGCCGGGTCATTAAATCTACGGCGCCTTTGTATGTGCCGTCTCCGCCGATGACAACCAGCGCGTCGATATTGTGTTTTTTTAACGTCGCAAAGGCAATGTCCTTGCCTTCCGGGGTGGCAAATTTTTTGGAGCGCGCAGTTTTAAGAATGGTGCCGCCGCGATTGATGATATTGGAAACCGAACGGTGATCCATCGCAACAACTTCATCATCGATCAAGCCCTGATAGCCGCGGATGATTCCTGCGACCTCTAATTGGGCCGCCAGCCCCGCCCGGACAACACTCCGGAGAGCGGCATTCATCCCCGGCCCGTCTCCACCCGACGTCAAAACACCAATTTTTTTAATTGTCATACGGGCCTCTTAAGAATCCGATGCAAATAAAATCTGTTTAATTGATCTCAAATCTTTTTAACTATAACTTAAATTTATGGGGTTGGGAATTAACTTCACAGATATTTAAAAGCAGCGAAAATTAAAATATTTCGAAGGAAAAACTCAAGAACCTATTTGACCGGCTTGCTTTAAGGCGGCTAAAACATGCGGATGGTCCAAAATATAATTCAAGGCCGCATGCGGAGCCATGACCATTTGATGCGGATGTTGACCTAAGAAGGCTTCGCGGATTAATCGTGACGCCACGGCAATATTGATGGGCGCGGGCAGGAATTGAATGGACAACACCTTCCTTAAATCTTCGGGGACGGCTATCTTTTCTACCTTTTCGTAAAAACCCGGGCGGCCTACAAAAACAATCACGGCTTTGTGATATTGCGGATCAAAACCGAATCGTCTGGCGCGAATATTATCACGGATCTTTCCATAACTATCATAGCGACTCTCACAGCGCTGATGATCCGATCCGACGATGTAAAACATCGTGATGTAGCGTTTCGGATTACGTTCAAAAAACTTAAAACTGGCATCTTCTCCGCTATTTAATTTCCGCGCCTTTTCACCGTCAAAGACCCTTCCCTGAAATTCCCACGGAGCTGACTCTATTTCTTCGGAATGCAAATTTCCGAAATCGGAAAACCTGATAAAAGGGGCGAATAAAGGAATGACATAATTGGCCGCCATATCATATCTCCACTGCTTTGAATTCGTTAATCCGACCTTGGTCTCCTCCGATATTGTCGATAACAAAAACGACGTGTCCACCTTATTACGATTCATGACAATCAACTGTAAAATAAAATGCAGCCAACTGGCGGGAGCGACCCATGAAGAAAATACCGCAAAGCGAATGGGATTGTCCTTTGTTCCGGTTTTAACGGTGACTCCTCGGGGTATTTTACGCGCGTATTGAGGATCACTGCAGAATTCCAATGACGTATAAGGAGAAATGACGTTTCGCGCGATTAACCGATCCAAAAAGAGCGCCTCTTGGCCAAGCAAGCGAGTAAACGTCATCAACAATAAATTCATTTCTTCCTTGTCCACATGAGAGAGTCTTAAGTCTGTCCTACACGCCTCTAAATCTTCCATTGTCCTTCCAAAAAATTCACGCACCAAGGGAGTACGACATTTTACGGATTGCGCACCGCGGTTGACAACGGAAAGATGGGCGTCCACTTTATCAGGCGAAAGAGTTGTTGCCCGATTCATAAAGAAAAGTTCCGGTCTAAGGAGACAATATTTTCGTTAAGGGTATAAAGAGGAACCGAATCTTCCATGGCCCGCAGAAGGTGCCGGCGAATGTGGGCATGCTCTTGTGGGTTGTCAAGCTCAACCCACGTTTCTTTCAAGCCATTGCGTCGGTAAATCTTTTTCTCTTGGCTAAAAACGAGAAAAAGCACAGAAAGACCCGTATCACTTTCGCGGGCTGACCCATACAAGCAATGGCAATGGGGAATATCAATAAGATACTGGAATTGAATGCTTTCATAAGGTATTTTTCGATGTGCAATCATTACACCTACCCCCTATTCTGATTTTGTTTTTTAAAAATTGCTTCCTTTTGTCTTCAAATCGGGTTTCCTGACGACAACTTTTTCTTGCCGGTTTTAAAAAATCCCGAAACCGATGTTTGGTTTCCGCTCTCTTCGATAGCCAGCACCTCAAATTCATAATCTGTGTCAGATTCCCAAAATTCATCAGGAATGGTCAAACTTGTTACGGTTGGCAAGACCCACACGTTATAGACGGGATGCGCAAAACCATGGGGGTGGGCATAAGAGAGTTTTTTTATACTCACCGCATATCCATCAATTTTGACGGGCTTTGCAAAAATGGTTGTCTTAACCGGTTCCCAGCGAAAAATGACATTATCAGGAGAAATATGAAGGCTATTAATCTCCGCCTCATTAACCATTTCCGGCGGGAAAATCATTTTAGGAGGTTTAGGAATATTATGGGTCAGCCACGCCGCACCGTCGTAGCCCGTGCCATCGAAAGCCACAGCGCGCACTTTATAAAATCCCTCGGGGAAATTCTCAAAATGTTTTGGCAAGGGAACTCCTTTATGTCCCAGCTCACCCGACTCAAAGAAAATTTCAGACATGGTCAAATCCTTTAATTGGTTTTGCGGTTTCACGGTGAGAATCTGCTTACCGCTGGGATCATAAACGCAAAGTTCCGCTAAAGAATCACTGTCAAAATATCCATGAATGACAGTATCTCCTTCGGTGGAATTATATTCAAAGTATAAATATTTTGTCGGCAAGGGAATGACCTTTGTTCCCACGGGAATTTCACATGTGACCAGACTGGGAGTTGGCCCATTTCCAGAAAAGCTTGCTTTTCCCACTATGAGCGAAAAAAAGAGTAATGCGAATACAACCTTTGCGATTCTCCCCATAATTCTCCTCCTTGAGTCACTATGACTATAAACAAAAGATAACACAGGACTATTATGTTATCCTGACGCGGAGATTACATTTTTGTAATGTCGGGAGAACTGGAAGAAGGAGGGTAGGGAATTAAGAGAGTAAAGATACTGCCACTTCCTTTAACGCTGTGGACGGTAATACTTGCGCCCATTGTTGTAAGAGCAGATTTGACCCAGGCTAAACCCAAACCATGGCCCGGCGTTGAACGGCTGGATTCAATGCGGTAAAACTTTTCAAAAATCCGTTTCAAATGGACTTCATCCATTCCCAGGCCCGTATCACGAATGGAGACTTGGGCATGATCCGTACTTGTTTTGACCTCGACGTGGACTGCGCCTTTTCTTTCGGTATATTTTAAAGCATTATCCAAAAGGTTGGAAACAATCCGCTGAAGCCGAGGAACATTTCCAAAAATAATAACCGGATCCAAAGGTCCTTGGAACGTAAGTTCAATCTCCTTATCCTCGGCCACAGGCAGGAACAACTCATATCCTTTTTTGACAAGGTCATTAAGGTCCATCTGGATTTCTTGATAATTTCTAAGGCCGGCATCTGTTTCGGCAATTTCCAGAACCGTATTGATGATATGAATAAGATTGTTGCATTCTTCCATAATGACCCCATAGCCTTCGGTGTCATTCGGTGTCTTGTCTTTGTTTGATAAAGACATCTCCGCAAAGCCGCGAATACGCGTAATCGGCGTGCGCAAGTCATGGGCCACATTGTTGGTAAAATCCCTTAACTCCAGCATCAATCGTTCTATCCGGTCCAGCATATTATTAAAAGTTTCCGCCAAGCGCTCAATTTCTATTCCTTCCTTACCCGACTGGACCCGATGGCCCAACCCTTCCTTGCCAATGCGCTGCGCAGTTTCCGTAACCCGCTCCACACCTTCCATTGTTTTTTTAATCATCCCTAAACCTAATCCGATCCCGCACAACAAAGATACCAGAACAATACTCCCCAGAATGGTTTGGTAGCGGTCCATTAAGGCCTTATTATCCCGGACGATTTTCCCAATCTGCAAAAGATACTTTCCATCACCGATGGCCCGATTAATAACCCGCACCTTCCCGCCATGGTCTGCCGCCTTAATGGTGCGATAAACAACATTCTGGGACATTGACAATTTGGCCCATTCATTTAATTCCAGGAAATTCAAATTCTCCCACTGGCTCAAATCCGAAGAAGCGATAACCTTTAAATCAGAAGATAGCAGGCGATAAAAAACCCGGCTTAACCCTTCCTGATTGGCATCGTCGACGATATCGGCCTTGATTTCTTCCAAAGTGTCTTTTTTGATATCCACGGCATAATTCTGAGAATTGATGAGCAAATCGTGATCGGTGATTTTGATAAGATCAGACAAAAGAATGCGCTGGCTAATAATAAAAAGCGCAACTAAAGCGACTGTAAAAAAGACGGCGTACCATAGGGTCAGCCGAAACACCACGCTATGAAGAATATTATTCCCTTTCTTCCACAACATATCCAAATCCCCGCACGGTGTGCAAAAGTTTTTTCTTAAAAGACTGGTCGATTTTGCTTCTCAATCGGCTGATACGCGCTTCAATGACATTTGTTTCCGGGTCAAAGTGATAACTCCAAACATTTTCAATAATCATGGTCTTGGAAACGACCCTTCCCGCATTTTGCATCAAATATTCAAGCAAAAGAAACTCTCCAACAGGAAGGGTGATTTCCTTACTCTCGCGAAAAACTTTCCGTTTGACGATATCTAGAATTAAATCGCCAACCTGCAGAATGGTCGTCTCTGCTTTGGAGTTGCTCCGCCGAACAATAGCCTTAATTCGTGCCAATAATTCCGCAAAGGCAAAGGGCTTGACTAAATAATCATCGCCGCCCATCTGTAATCCGCGGATACGGTCATCGACGCTATTTTTAGCACTCAGAATAATAACGGGGGTAAGAATTTTCTTTTTGCGTAATTGTTCAACCATTTTGAGCCCATCGAGCTTGGGTATCATGATGTCAACAATCGCTAAATCATAATTTTCCATCTCGGCAGAGTAAAGTCCATCTTCGCCATTTTCAGCATGGTTAACAAAATACCCTTCCTGTTTCAGGCCCTTAAGGATAAATCGCGCCGTTTGTTTGTCATCCTCAACTAATAAAATCTTCATTTTTTTATCCCTCATTTCAAATGGAAAAATGAGTAGTAGCGAAATTAAAGAAAACACCGCCCCCGCGATACAGACTCGCAAGAACGGTGTTTTTGAATCTAAAACTCTCCTTTAGGTGCCCATCTCCCAGCTGGAAAGATATTTCTTTTGTTCCGGCGTCAAAACGTCGATCTTAATACCCAAGGCCTTCAACTTAAGTTTCGCAATATTTTGATCAATATCTTGGGGAACACTGTAAACTTTCTTGTCAAGCTTTTTATAATTCATGGCGACAAATTCCGAAGCCAAAGCTTGATTGGCAAAGCTCATGTCCATGACCGAAGCCGGATGTCCTTCCGCCGATGCGAGGTTAATCAGGCGTCCCTCTCCTAAAAGATAAATATTTTTACCATTCTTTAACGAGAATTCTTCCACATAATCTCGGATCATCCGACGAGATTTCGTAATTCTTTCCAAACCGGCGATATCAAGTTCAGCATTGAAGTGCCCGGAGTTGCACATAATGGCCCCTTCTTTCATTGTCGCCATGTGCTCGGCACGGATGACGTTAATGTCGCCTGTTACCGTGACAAAAAAATCACCAATTTTTGCAGCCTCCTTGATCGGCATGACATCATAACCATCCATGACCGCTTCCAACGCCTTTAGCGGATCAACCTCGGTCACAATAACGCGTGCCCCTAAACCCGACGCACGCATCGCCACACCGCGGCCGCACCAGCCGTAACCGCAAACGACAAAACTGGAGCCGGCAACCAAACGATTGGTTGCACGGATGATTCCATCTAATGTGGATTGGCCGGTTCCATAACGGTTATCAAAAAAATGTTTGGTTAAGGCATCATTGACCGCAATGATGGGATACATCAACAGTTTACTCTTTTCCAGACTCTTTAAACGGATAACGCCCGTCGTGGTTTCCTCGGTTCCGGCCAGAATATCCTTTAAAAGATCTTTACGCTTTTGATGGATTTCTGAAACCAAGTCTGCCCCATCATCCATCGTCAAATTCGGGCGGCTGTCTAACACCGCGTTCAAATGACTGTAATATGTTTTGGTATCTTCTCCTTTAATGGCAAAGGTGGGAATACCATAATCCTTGACGAGAGAAGCGGCAACGTCGTCTTGGGTGGATAAAGGATTCGAGGCGCAAATAAAAACATCCGCCCCGCCAGCTTTTAAAACGCGGGCCAGATTTCCTGTTTCCGTCGTGACATGCAAACAGGCCGCAACTCGCAATCCCTTTAAAGGTTTTTCTTTTTCAAAACGCTGCTCAATCAAAGACAAAACCGGCATATCCTTAAACGCCCATTCGATGCGTAGTTTCCCCTTTTTAGCTAAATTGATGTCTTTGACGTCATACTTCATGCGAACTTCCCTTTTTGTATAATTCGCGGTCCGGTTTGCCGCAGGTACGGTTTGAGTGTCTTCCATGATTTCTCCTAAACTAAAACTTTATCTTTTTTTTTAGACGATGCAGCGACGGGTGTTGGATTTGCCGCCTTTTTAAGCGTAGCGGCCTTGTCCGTTTTTTCCCATGTGAATTCTTCCCGCCCAAAATGGCCGTAAGCGGCCGTCCTTTGATAAACTGGCTTTTGCAAATCCAATTCCTTAATAATGGCCCGCGGGGTCATATCAAAATACTTGCGGACCAAATCGGTCAAAGCCTCATCAGCAATGTTCCCTGTACCGAAAGTATCGACCATAACGCTGACCGGCTCAGCCACACCAATGGCGTATCCGATTTGTATCCAGCAACGCTTCGCTAAACCGGCCGCCACAATGTTTTTGGCCACATAGCGGGCCATATAGGTTGCGGAACGGTCAACCTTGGTCGGATCCTTACCGGAAAAAGCCCCGCCGCCGTGTGAAACAACTCCGCCGTAAGTATCGACAATGATCTTGCGGCCGGTCACACCGGTGTCCGACTGCGGCCCGCCGACAACGAACTTGCCGGTTTCATTGACGAAGAATTTTGTTTTGGCGTCGATCATTTTGCCGACGATGGGCATAGCAATGACTTTGATGATTTCCTTTTTAGCTTCTTGCGTGATGAACTTGCCGGTTTTGTCCAAGATTTTTTCTAAGTGCTGGCAGGCTAAAACAACCGTATCGATGCGCTGAGGAATTCCATCTTTATACTCGACGGTGACCTGACTTTTACAATCCGGGCCCAGATAATCCAAAATCCCCTTGGTGCGAACTTCTTCAACGCGGCGAACCAATTTGTGGGCGAGCATGATAGGAAGCGGCATGAGTTCCGGGGTTTCATCACACGCATAACCGATCATGATGCCTTGATCTCCGGCTCCGCCGGTGTCGACCCCTTGGGAAATATCCGGAGATTGAGCGTTAATAGCGTTTAATATGGCGCAGGTATCGGCGCTAAAACCATATTTGATATCCGTGTAGCCGATGCCGCTTAAAACCTTTCGAACCAATTTTTGCACATCGATATAGGTCGACGTCGTGATTTCACCACCCACGATGACCAAACCGGCGGTAATAAAAGTTTCGCAAGCCACACGGCCTTTGGGATCTTCCCTTAAAACCGCATCCAAAATCGAATCTGAAATTTGATCGCAAACTTTATCCGGGTGACCGTTCCCTACGGATTCTGATGTAATAAAATACTTTCCTTTCATCTGACAACCATCCTTTCATGGTTCAGCCATTAAATGGATTCCCTCGCCCTTGTGGCTGGGGACTACTTAAAATTCTCTTGAGCTTCTTTATAGGATTCAATACTTCCGATATCATACCATTTTCCGGAAAAAGTAAAACCGTAAACCTCTTTTTCTTCACTGACCCAGCGAATATATTCTCCCGCCTTATCCATTTTGCCCGATACTTTCTCATACTGGGGAAGATAGGGTAATGTTCCCTTAGGAAAATAATAGCAACACATCGAAATCAAAGTGGATTTTGGCTTTTCCGGTTTTTCTTCAAAAGATACCAATTTCCCGTCGGGTCCGATTTCTACAACCCCGTACATATGAGCTTCCTTCAAATCGTGGATATCATACAGCCCAATGGTCACCGCTGAACGTTTTTTTGAAGCAAAAGTTACAAAATCATTGAGTTGATAATCAAATAGATTGTCTCCCCCAAGGACAAACAAATCGTCGCTTAAGCCGGTTTTTTTGATCGTAAAATTAATGTCACCCACCGATCCCAGCCGACCTTCGGGAGTCGTCGTCCCATCATTAATAATTTTAATAGGAACGGGAAAATTTTTTTGCAGGCCCTTGGCCCACAATTCAAAATGCGTATGAAACTTTTCATTGGTGATAACAAGCAGCTCGTTTAAATCCGGCAGGCCCCGCAATTTATCGACGATGTAATTGATCAAAGGTTGATGGTTAACCGGCAATAAAGGTTTAGGTGTATTTGCGGCGATGGAAGCCAACCGTGTCCCGTAACCCGCAGCTAAAATGAGAGCTTTCATGAGTATCGTCCTTAATCAAGATCCGTCGGTGTTAAAAATATTAGGGGCCAGTTCCTGTAACCGGCTCCGGCAAAGCTCCTCAATCTCTTGCCCGGTGGTCAGCTGCAAGGCCCTTTGCGCCAATTCCTTGGCGTCATGAAAACTGACGCTGCGGATCATCTTTTTGACTTGTAAAATATTTCCCGGCGACATACTGAATTCATCAAGTTCCAAACCCAGCAAAATAAGCGCATAAATCGGCTCACTCGACATTTCCCCGCAAAGAGCCACCTTGATGTTTTCCTTGTGTCCGGCCTCAACCGTACGCTGGATCAAACGCAAAACAGCGGGATGACAAGGTTCATAAAACGCCGCGGTCTGCTCATTGACGCGGTCGATGGCCAAGGTGTATTGAATAAGATCATTGGTTCCGATACTGAAGAATTTGGCCTCTTTGGCTAGAATATCGGATGTCATCGCTGCAGAAGGGACCTCGATCATCGCTCCGACTTCCATTTCCTCATCGAAAGGGACCTTCTCTTTTCGTAAATTATTTTTCACCCGTTCTAAAACAACATTGACACTTCTAAATTCTCCCGGGCCGGAAACCATAGGATACATCATCCGTACCTTACCATAATACGATGCCCGCAAAATAGCTCTCAGCTGGGTCTCAAAAATATCAGGCCGTTCCAGACAAAATTTCAAAGCTCGCCAGCCCAAAAAAGGATACATATCACGGGGAATCTGTAAACTGGAAATGAATTTGTCCCCGCCGAGATCAAGGGTCCGGATTGTGACCGGAAGCGGCGACATGGATTGTGCGACTTTCTTATAAGCATTAAACTGCTCTTCCTCATTGGGAAGATCAACCCGATTCATATAAAAATATTCCGTGCGATACAATCCGATTCCGGCCGCGCCGCGAGTCAGAATCATCGGGATTTCCTCCGGAAGTTCAAGGTTGGCACAAACGTCCAGCTTCCGGCCGTCCTTGGTTTCCGACGGCAAATCTTTAATGTCGTCAAAACGGTGACGCATGGAAAGGATACGGGTTTTTTCCGCGCGATAGATGTTTAAAGTTTTCTCCTGCGGATGGACAATGACTAAACCCATCCGACCATCGACAATGACCATATCCTGATTACTGATGCGCAAGGTCGCGTCCTTAAGGCCGACTACGGCAGGCACCCCTAAGGATTTGGCCATGATCGCGGTATGAGACGTGCGGCCGCCGATGTCGGTGGCAAAAGCCAGGACATTTTTATTGAACATGCTCGCCGTATCCGACGGAGAAAGATCGTGGGCGATAATGACCAGTTCTTCGGAAAGATTTTCCAGCTCGTGGGTATAGCGCGTTTCATCGATGAGATTTTTAAGCACCCGTCGAGCAATATCATTCACATCGCTGGATCGCTCGCGCAAATATTCATCTTCAATATTGGCGAAAACCTTGATGTATTTTTTAAAAACATTCGAAAAAACATATTCCGCCGATTGCTTGTCGGTGCGGATTTTCTTGACAACGTCTTCGATTAACATGCGATCTTCAAGGACCAAAAGGTGGGCGTCAAAAATCTGGGCGTGCTGACTGCCGATTTCGTCGCTGATTTTTTTCTTTAATGCGGAAATTTGCTCGCGGGTCTTAAGAAGGGCTTCTTCAAAGCGGGCGATTTCAATGGGAATTTCCTTTTCCAAAATCGCACGCGGAGGGATAATCACGTCCTGCTTGTCAATGATATAAGCGGACCCGATAGCAATCCCCGGAGCGGCCGGAACACCTTTTAAAACAAGTTCATTCATCTTTGCTTAAAAATGCTTCCAGCTCCGCGATCAAAGCTTCGGCATCGTCTCCCTCGGCGATAAGGATAATAGGAGTGTTGCACTGAATACCCAGCATCAAGATTCCCATGATAGACTTCCCATTGACGGTCTCCTCGTCCTTTTTAATATTGAGACTGGCATCATATTTGACGGCCGTCTGGACAAAAAGCGCGGCAGGCCGGGCATGCAGGCCCTGTTGGCTTCTTACAATAATCTCCTTTTCAATCCGTGGCATAAGTGTCTTACCTTTTGATCACGCGGTTTTTTTCGATAAGCGTGATCAAGGCCTTGGTCAACTTTTGCGAATCATGACGGACATAATCATTGACACTCAAAAGATCCGTACCCACCGCCGTGATGCCCATGGCTTCAATTCTTTGCATATCGGCCGTCACCGGGGAAGCTCCCGCCATTTCGTAACGTTCACGGGCTTCCAAAGGCACTTCCGTGGAATTCACCAAGCACGCATTTAATATCTGGGGGCTCGAATGGTTGACAATAGCTTCCAAGTGTTCATTGGCCGAATAATGATCCGTTTCTCCGGGCTGGGTCATGACATTGCAAACATAAATTTTGTATGCCTTGGACTTGGAGATATATTCGCTAATTTTCTTGATCAAAAGATTTGGAATAACACTGGTATAAAGACTTCCCGGGCCAAGAATAATCACTTCCGCCTGTTCAATGGCATCCAGCGCGTCCTGGGTCGGCAAAGGATCATCCGGTTTTAAAAAAACCTGTTTGATGCGTAATCCCGGCTTAGGGATTTGGGCTTCGCCTTCCGTAATGCTGCCGTCTTCGTATTCCGCGACAAGCTGGACATTGCTCACCGTCGCCGGAACAACATGTCCCCGGATCGCCAGGACCTTACTCGACTCCTTGACGGCCATTTCAAAATCACCGGTGACCTGCACCATCGCCGTCAAAAATAAATTTCCGAAATTATGCCCGTCTAACTGGGAGGCAGTGGAAAAACGAAACTGAAAAAGCTCGCCCATCAATTTGGGAGCGTCGGCCAAAGCCACAAGACAATTGCGAATATCACCCGGGGCGACAATATTAAACTCCTCGCGCAATCGTCCGGAAGATCCCCCGCTGTCGGCTACGGTCACAATCGCCGTTAAATTAGCGGTATAATCTTTTAACCCCAACAAAAGATTCGATAATCCATGTCCGCCGCCAACCGTGACAATTTTGGGGCCCCGCTCAAGAAAACGCTTTTCGTACAAAATATTAACGAGTTCTCGTTCTCCTTCAGGAAGAAAAAGCGTGATAAAAGAAACAATCAGCTTTCCTATTCCTAAAACGATTAAAGTGATTCCGCAAATGAGGATAATGACGCCGAGACTACGCACTTGCCAATACGGAGCTCCGGCGGCCAATGATCCGAATGCCACAATGAGAACACCGCTGGCGGCAATCGAAAGCCACCTTTTTATTCTCATGCCGGGATACAGCCACTTTAACAAATTGCTGGGCATAGAAAAGTTATACGGTCTGGCCGTCGTCTTGAGTCAATAGCGCCAAAATGACCTTCTCATCCTTAGCGGATTTAAAGTTTTCCCGGAAGTATTTGTCTTTGAGCAGACGGGTGATCCTTTGCAAGGCTTTGAGGTGAGGTCCGGCTGAATCAATCGGCGCCGCTAAAAGAAAAAAGATATAAGCAGGCTCACCGTCCAAAGAATCAAAGTCTATGCCTTTTTTGCTGATTCCCAACGCGGCTGTCAACTTGGTGACACTTTCACATTTCCCGTGCGGAATGGCGACACCCTGTCCAATGGCCGTCGAGCCCAAGGCCTCGCGGACCATGAGAGTTTCAACAAGTTTGTTCCGGATTTTCTTTTCAATTGCGCCAGCCTTGACCAAGAGGTCAACGAGTTCTTCTATTACTTCTTTTTTGGTCGTCGCTTTGAGGTCGGATGTTACGGCTTTGGTGCAGAGAAATTCGCTGATCTTCATGTGGGGCTCCTTAATACTTAGAAAAAGAAATAAGCGGCGGATGGGATTTGAACCCATGACATCGACCTTGGCAAGGTCGCATTCTAGCCAACTGAATTACCGCCGCAAAATAGAAAGAACTAAATTCTGGGAGAACCTCCACTCCTCAATCACATTCCCAAATTACATTCCTAGATGACCTTCCTAAATCACATATGGGCGGAAGAGGACTTGAACCTCCACGAGTCTCCTCACATGTTCCTAAGACATGCGCGTCTACCATTCCGCCATCCGCCCGTGGAGCTCTCTACAAAATTAATACTCTACGAACGTTAAAACTTCTCTTGATCTGATGCGTCCCACAAAAGGGGCTTCGTCACTGGCCCGGGCACGCAATAAAAATATTGGTGACCCACCCGCGACTCGAACGCGGCACACCAGCCTTAAAAGGGCTGTGCTCTACCTGATGAGCTAGTGGGTCAAAATTTATTTAAACTCAGCCAGCTCTTTATTTTTTTCTTCAAGAACCTGGTCAACTTCCTTAATATATTTATCCGTCAACTTCTGGACTTCTTCCTGAGCACGAAATGAATCATCCTCAGAGACTTTTCCTTCACTTTGCACTTTTTTGATCCGCTCATTGGCATCGCGGCGGATGGTCCGCAAAGAAATCCTCCCGTGCTCAGCCATGTCCTTAACCACCTTGACCAGCTCCTCGCGCCGTTCTTTAGAAAGCGAAGGGATCATCAAACGGACCAATTTACCGTCGATGATCGGAGAGACTCCCAGCTTGGACATATTGATCGCCCGTTCAATTTCGGGAAGAGCGTTCGCGTCCCACGGCTGGATAATGATGGTCTTGGGATCGGGAATAGAAATCGAAGCGATTGTTTTGATCATCGTAGGAGTGCCATAATAATCGATGTGCATCCCTTCGATGAGACCCGGATGTGCGCGACCCGTGCGGACTTCCATAAATTCCCGCTGGACGGACTCTAAAGCCTTGAGCATCTTACCCGATGTTTCTTTCACAATGTCTTTGATCATAACAAAATCCTTCTTTAATGAACAATCGTTCCAATTTTTTCGCCTAATACAGCCCTCTTGATATTGCCCGGCTTATTGATATCAAAAACCACAATCGGCACATTATTGTCCATGCACATACTGATCGCCGTCAAATCCATGACTTTCAATTTCTTTTTTAAAACGTCTATAAACTTCAATTCGGGAAACTTTGTGGCTTTTTTATCGACCATCGGGTCTGCGGAATAAATGCCGTCGACTTTTGTGGCTTTCATAATAACATCCGCTTCCATTTCCGCAGCCCGCAGAGCGGCCGTGGTATCGGTCGTAAAAAAGGGGTTTCCTGTCCCGGCGACGAAAATAACCACCCGCTTTTTTTCCAGATGCCGCATAGCCCGACGGCGGATATACGGTTCTGCCACCTGGTGCATTTGAATCGCCGACATCACTCGGGTCTGGACGCCGATTTTCTCCAAAGCGTTTTGTAAAGCCAAGCCATTTAAAACAGTCGCCAGCATGCCCATATAATCCGCCACCGACCGGTCTAAACCAAAACTTTTAGAAGCCACTTGCCCACGAAAAATATTTCCTCCGCCAACAACCAAAGCGACCGTGACTCCCATGCCGACGACTTCCTTGATTTGCCCCGCCAAAGCCGCGCACATTTCTGCGTCGATGCCGTGATCAAATTTGCCCATCATGGCTTCGCCGCTCAATTTCAAAAGAATGCTTTTATAAACCGGTTTGCCCTGACTCATTCCCCTGCCTTATAGCGGATAAATCGGCCAATCACAATATTTTCTCCGATCTTCGCGATGATGGAATTCAAATATTCCCCTATGGTCTTGCTCGGCTCGCGGACAAAAGGTTGATTGAGCAAACACGTCTCGGCCAAAAAACTTTTTTTGTCTTGAGCCGCATTCAAATCATCCGTCGGGACATCTTTCTCGCCGATATATTTGGGGTTCATCGCGGCAATGTGCATGGCCACGTCCTTGGTGAATTTGATAAAATCTTCGTTACGTCCGACGAAATCGGTTTCGCAATTGACTTCGACAAGAACGGCAATTTTGTTGCCCATGTGCACGTAGGATTCAATACGGCCCTCTTTGGCGACACGATCGCCTTTCTTGGCCGCCATTTCCATTCCGCGCTGTTGTAAAATCTCTTTGGCTTTCTCTAAATTCCCGCCCGCTTTTTCGAGAGCATTTTTGCATTCCATCACACCACAGGAGGTCAAATCCCGCAGGGCTTTAATTGCATCAAATGAAGCTGTCATATTCATCTTGCCTTCCCTTTATTTATTGTTTGCCGGTCGTTGGAATTTCGCTGGGGACTTCGTCCGTCTTGGCCGCAGCCATTTCCGTTTCAGCAGGACTGTCCTTCTTGCGGCGGACATTTTCGGTCTGCGCAAATTCCTGACGGCCCTCGATAATCGCGTCGGTGATGACCGTCATGATATAACGGATCGATTTCAAAGCGTCATCGTTTCCGGGAATGGGATAATCAATCACGTCCGGATCGCAATTGGTGTCAATCAAACCGATGATCGGGATGCCCAGACGATTGGCTTCTTTGATTCCAATTTCTTCCCGCTTGGAATCAACGACAAAAATGGCTTTCGGCTGATCCATAACATTGCGAATCCCGCCGAGGTCACGGACAAGTCTGTCCTTTTCCTTGGTCATCAGAGCGACTTCTTTTTTGGTCAGGTTATTGATGGAGCCGTCCTCGATCATTTTTTCAATCTTGATCATTTTTTGGATAGATTTACGGACAGTCTGAAAATTGGTCAAAAGACCACCCATCCAGCGGTTATTGATATACGGCATTCCGGCCCGTTCCGCTTCCGACTTTACGACATCCTGCGCTTGTTTCTTTGTCCCGACAAAAAGGATTGAACCGCCTTTCATGGCGACATCGCGGGCAAAATCTCTGGCTTCGTTCAAGTGATGGACAGTTTTTTCAAGGTCGATGATGTAGATTCCGTCACGGTCGCCAAATATAAATCGCTTCATCTTGGGGTTCCAACGACGGGTTTGATGACCGAAATGCGTGCCACATTCCAACAACTTCTTTAAGACTTCATCTTGCATGACTGCTCCTCTTTTCCTTTCATTTGCGAACGCGCACAAAAAAGTGCCAAATGAGCGCAAATGCTTTAGGTTGATGCGCTTAAAACCCTCTCATTTTTTGTGGAGTTTAAAGCACGGATTAATTTACAGGGATGTAGTATAACAAAAAAAATCTTTTTGGCAAACTGTTTCTTTAGGGTGGCCCTAGAACTTGTAGGCTACTTCAGTATACCAGCGGCTTTGATTGCGGAAATAACCGAATTGACCTAAACGGTCACCCGCAAAAATATCAGCGCCCAACCCGACCTTCAAACTGTTTGTCACGCTATAACTGATTTTGGGACGATACAAATAATCGGGTCCATTAAAATTGACAATAGCTAAAATTTCCGTCGTCAGCTTCTTGCTAATCCAGTCATGACTCAAGCGCACGGAAAAACCGTTACTAAACTTTTCTTGCTGCCAGAATGTCTTGTCAAAATCCATAATCCAACGTTGAGTCAACTGAACGTTGACATCCCAGCGATCAAAAAAAACATGATCTACACCGAGCAAATAATCCAGATAGCCGCTTCGCTTAACACCGTCGGTATCGCTGGGGTCAATGACCGAGAAGTAAGCCTCGGGATAATAAACAGCCTCACCTTTGCAAACGTAATCATTGATCTCCTTGGTAAAAGTTCCGCCGAAAATATTTTGCCTTTTATAATCCGGATGAAAATCATAAACGCCGGCGTTAATCGTGCGATACATAACAGGCAACGACGTCCAGCTGTGCAGAAAAAAGGCCCCCAGGTCTAAACCATTAAAAAGATAAGACAACCGTCCGCCGGCTTTACTGTTGTCTAACCCGAATTTTGGTTCCTGGGGGTCGGGGATTGTGAAAGGCGTGACGTTATTGGGCAGCGGCAATGGAAAAACAAAGTTGGATGTTGCTAAACCGGTTTTATCGAATTCCACTCCCGGCAATAAAATCAATTGCGAATGAAAATTATTCTTTGAATATTCTCCGCTCACCCCCCACTCGGGAATACGAATGAATTCAAAATCCGGTAAAATATATTCCCGCAAATCTTTGGCGTTAACGACGTCGGCATAAAAAAGGCCGACCGCTTCCCCCCACACCACCTGCTGTTTTCCCAATCGCAAATCCACATCGCCCCAAGAATAATCAACATAGGTGTCTCGCAGTTCCAGCTCGGACTTTTCATCGGATTTGACACTGTCGCTGTAATGGCTTGACATATCAAACACAGGATCATATTTATAACGGCCGGAAACAAAATATTTTAACGCCGGGGTGACTTCTCCTGCAGCGGACAGATACAATTGCGTTTCCAATTTCGTCGCCCGACCGGGTTGATAAACCTGCAGGGCCGTATGATTTTGCAGACGGCCATGGATTTCCATATGCGCCCATTTTTGAAAATCATCATATTTTTTATGAACGTCAGATAAACTGTCTTCAACGATCAGATACTTTTCCTGCAAACGCAAGTTCTTTTCAAACTCATCTAGGCGGATGAGCATTTTCTCTATATAGGTCTTGGGGACTTTTTTATCAACGATGACCGGGATGACAAAATCATCGCCACCGCCGGACTGTTCCTCGGCGGCGACAAAACGGGGCAGGAACATCAAAATAACGACCAAACAAAAAACTTTTTTACGCAGGTTCATTCTTTCCCCAGAGAAAAAAATCTTAAAATCATTGCGACAATTTATTCATGTACTCTTTGGTAAAATTCTTTTCCGGAAGATCGACTAACTTCATATCATTGTATTCAATCGTCGAGTACTGGCCTTTCATGACCGCGTCTTTGAGCACCAAACGCGACGGACGAAGTTTGCCGGCCATGGTTTTATAATTTTCATACGAACATGTTTTCAAAAAACGTCCACTGATGGCGTAAAATTCCGCCTTGACGGGCCAGAAATTTTCGGCCATGACCCAAAGAATAATCTTGCCATAGGTCGTCGAGTCCCGCAAAGAAAGCAATTCCAAAACATAAAAATCTTTTCCCGATATGTTATCTTTGCGCAAAATTTTTGCCGAATAATCTCCGACGAAATTGGTACGAGCGATGTCGCCGTTAGCCACATCACCATTTAAACGTTGCTGCAAAGAAATACGGATCGGTTTGGAGACTTCGGGGAAAAAAGCCCAAAAATCGTTTTCTCGCATTAAAAGCGATTGTCCGCGTTCATTCTCCGGCTCAATGGTCTTGACAATGGTTTTGTCCTTACCCTTAATGAAAACTTCATACCGGCTGGCATGATCCGGCCGATTGGGTTTGTAGGAAACAACCTTGACATCGGACTCATAGTCCAGTTCCGGATTTCTGACCTCATCAACTTTTTTAATAATTTCATCGGCCGTAATTTCTTGGGCCCGCACAGCAATAGCCGAGAGAGAAAAACTCAACAAAACGAATAAAAAGACATATACCTTTTTCATTTGAAAAACCTCTCTGATCGATTTTGGGCTTTAATTAATATTACCGGATAGATTGCGATTTGCCAGAAAAAAATCACTTTATTGAAACTGCGTTTCGTAAAGACGCTTGTAAAGGCCCCCGACCTGCAACAATTCCTCATGGCGGCCCAAACCAACGATCCCGCCCTTGTCCAGCACGACGATTTTGTTAGCTTTTTTGATGGTCGATAACCGGTGCGCTATGGCAATAACCGTGCGGCCAATCATCAATTTGTCCAAGGCGTCCTGAACATATTTTTCCGATTCGGAATCCAGCTGGGATGTCGCTTCATCAAGGATCAGAATCGGCGGATTGCGAAGAATCGCGCGGGCAATGGCAATGCGCTGCTTTTCCCCGCCTGACAAACGAAAGCCACGATCGCCGATAATGGTTTCATACCCTTCCGGCATTCTCACAATAAATTGATGCGCATAAGCCCGCTGGGCCGCCGTTTCAATATCATTTTGCGTCGCCTGCGGCGTCCCATAAGAAATGTTGGCGCCGACCGTATCATTGAAGAGAAATGTTTCCTGAGAAACAATCCCAATTTGCCGTCGAAGAGAATGAAAGGTGACGTCCCGCACATCTTTTCCATCCACGGTGACTACTCCGGCCGTGACATCATAAAAACGCGGAATGAGATTCGCCAAGGTCGTTTTCCCTGTTCCGGTGGGGCCGACAATGGCGACCAATTCTCCGACCTTGATTTCGAGACTGATATTCTTAAGGACTTCCTGGCCTTCTTTTTCATATCGAAAATCGACGTGGTCCAATTTGATATTGTTCTGGATTAAAGGCAAAAGCAAGGCATCCGCCTTTTCCTGGACACTGGGCATTTCATCCAGAACATCATAAATACGTTCGTTGGCGGCTAGAGCCTGCTGGGTCGCCGCGTGGACATTTCCCAATTTTTTCAAAGGACTGATAATCAATAAAATTGAACTAAGAAAATAACCAAAAACACCGAAAGACAACTTGTCATGCATCACCTGTTGACCCATCCAGAGAATAACCCCAATCCCGCACAAAAGGCCAAAAAGTTCAGTAATAGGATTCATGAGTAAAATCCGTTTCACGGCTTTTAGCCGGAGTTTGTACGCCTCTTGATTTTTTATCCGGAACCGGTTGATTTCAAATTGCTCAGTGCCAAAGGCCTTGACCACGCGCACGCCGGAAATCGTTTCCAGCAGGATCGAATTGACATCGGCCATATTTTCCTGGGTCCGTTTGGACAATTTCCGCAAACGGGAACCGATCCGGCTTAATGGCAGGCCAATCAAGGGCAGAATAAAAAATATCACGCATGCGGCCTTAAAATGGATGGTAAAGGCGACAGAAACATACATCAAAATAAGAAAACTCTGACGAAAAAGATCGGTGATGCCGTAGGAGACGGCGTTTTCAACAATCGACACATCATTGGTAATGCGGGACAACAATTCACCTGTTCGTCTTTCGCTGAAATAATCCAATGAAAAACTCTGGATTTTGGCATACAACTTACTGCGGATGTCGCGAATGACCCGTTGGGACAAATCATTCATCAAATAAGAACTAAAATAAACAAAAACATGTTTGATGACCACCAGAATCACAATGGCCCAAGGCAAAATATGCAGCAATGCCGACGGATCCATAGCATTGAGTTTGTCAATGACCTGTTGGATAACCTGAGGAAGATGGTTCTGATTAGGGAAAACGATTTGCTTTTTATTAAAAATACGGTCAGTCAAAGGGATCAAAAGCGAATATTGGATACCTTCAAAAAGGCTGGAAATCACCAGCATCACAATAGCAATAATAAAAAGACGGCGGTGGTCTTTTAAAAAACCCAACAGCTTGAAATAATTCTTCACTTAAGTCATAACCTTAGAATATGTTAGGAAATAATTGGTGATGTTAGCATGCAGGTTGACTTTTGTCGAGGGATTTGTTAATGTTAAGCCTATGAAAAAGGTCAATGTTGCCATTATCGGTATCGGTCATTTGGGGTCCCGTCATCTGAAAGTCTATTGTGAACTTAAGAATATTGTGAATGTGGTTGGGGTTTGCGATATTAAGGAAGATCGCACCGAACGCCTGGCCCGGCATTATCGCGTCCCTTTTTTTGAAAATTACCGCGATCTGGTGGGGAAAATCGACGCGGTCAATATTTGCGTTCCCACGACTTTGCATTATGAAATCGGAAAATTCTTTCTCCAAAATAATATCCATACTTTTATCGAAAAACCCATAACCATGGACGTCGGCCAGGCCGATGAACTCATTGCCCTCGCCGAAAAAAACAATCTCAAATTGCAAGTCGGGCATGTGGAACGTTTCAATTCCGCATTTATGGCCATCAAACATTTTACCAAGCATCCTCTTTTTATTGAATGCCATCGTCTCAATAAATTTCCCAACCGTTCTTTAGACATCGGGGTCGTCATGGACTTGATGATTCATGACTTAGACATCATTCTTGGCATCAATGACGACAGTCCTGTCAAAGATTTTCACGCCGTAGGGATCAATGTTCTCACACCGATGGAAGATATCGCCAGCGTCCGCGTGGTTTTTGACAATGGCTGCGTCTGCAATTTGACCGCCAGCCGCGTGTCCGACGAGGTGATGCGCAAAATCCGTATTTTTACCATCGATTCCTACATTTCGCTGGACTACGTCAAACAAGAAGCGTTTATTTACCGCAAACATGGCGACTTGATCTCCAAACATGCTCTTCCTATCCAAAAAGAAGAACCCTTGAAAGAAGAACTCAAATCCTTCATTGAATGTGTCCGAGAGAATAGAACACCGGTCGTGTCCGGTGTCGAGGGCCGTGATGCGCTCAAACTGGCTCTGAAAATCTGCGACAGCATCAGCGCCGCCCAATCCCAGATCGCCCAGCGGATTAAAATGGCCGCCCTCGTCAAAACCTAAGATCATGACAAAAATTTCTTCTCACATTATGATCGTCGCCGGAGAAATTTCCGGGGACAGCCACGCCGCCGCACTCGTCAAAGCGATCAAAGACCTGGATTCTTCCGTCACCTTTTCCGGACTGGGCGGACCCAAAATGCAGGCGGCAGGTGTCGCCACCGATGAAGATTTCACAAAATTTGCTGTCGTGGGTTTCTTTGAAGTCCTCAAACATTACGGAGAGTTCCGTCGCTGTTTCGAAGCATTTCTAAAAAATGTCGATGTCCGCAAACCGCGCGCCGTTATCCTTGTGGACTATCCGGGATTCAATCTTCGCCTGGCCGCCCGTTTAAAAAAAATGGGCGTCACGGTCATTTACTACATCAGCCCGCAAGTGTGGGCCTGGAAAGAAAACCGCATCAGCCTCATCAAGAAAAATGTCGACCGCATGCTGGTTCTTTTCGATTTTGAAAAGAAATTTTATGCTGACCGGGGGGTCGATGTCGATTTTGTGGGGCACCCTTTGGCCGATGAGGTCCATATTACCGTTAAGCGTGAACGGACATTATTAAACCTCGGACTGTCCGCCGATAAATTCACCATCGGCCTTCTTCCCGGCTCGCGACAAAAGGAAGTCGAGTCCTTGCTGCCGCCGATGCTCGATGCGGCCCAGATCATCAATAAGGAAGATTCGCGCTTTCAATTTTTAATTCTCAAGGCGCCTCATCTTGACAATGGATTGTTTGAAAAATTTTTGACAAAACGGACTTTACCGCTTAAAATCCTTGCTGGTCATTTTTATAATGGATTGAATGCCTGCGACGTCTGCATGGTGGCGTCCGGAACGGCCACGCTCGAGACCGCTCTCTTGCTGAAACCCATGGTCGTGGTTTATAAAACGTCTTACCTGACTTTTGTGTTGGCCAAAGCCTTAATCCGGATCCCTTACATCGGGCTCGTCAATGTGGTGGCCGGAAAAAAAATTGTTCCCGAATGTTTACAAGATGACGCGAACGGAAAAAACATCGCGGAGGCACTGAAAAAGATATATCATGACCCGGCGGAGTTCGACCGCATCCGGGAAGATTTGGGAAAAGTCAAATCTTCACTGGGTGAAAACGGGGCGAGTCACCGGGCAGCAAAAAACATCCTGCAGTTTCTCAACTCAACGATTTAAGCAGACTTAGGAGTTCACATGATCGCAGCCACGGACTGGAAAAAATTTCTCGCCAACAACGAATTGGCCGAATTATTCGAAAATGCCAAAAGTGTAACAATTGCCAAGGATTTTCATGAATTGGCCTCCCTGTCTTTAGGAAGCCCTGAAACGGACAGCTTCGAAGTCGCCTATGATATTCCTGGGCATGGCCGCGTGATTGAAGCCACAGTTGACCGTTGTAAAAACGGGATCGCCGCCAACTATCCTGAATCTTATATGCGCCGCCGCGATCCGGACACTATGGTCATTGCCGACGGAAAAGCCACGGACAAGGCGCATTTCAGCGACAGGTTCAAAACGCCTTTCCCGCAGTTTCGCAAGGAAGTCATTGAATGGCTCAAAGATCAGGACCTTCTTATCGTACCGTTTTATTCCGGCAGCAAGGAGCTCGGATACACCTCGCTTTTGATTGGCCCGAAAAACGCCGCCTTCTTTGCCGCGTCGCTGGCCAGCCTGCAGGGCATGGTCAATAAAAAAGACCTTCCCGAAATTTGGGCGCCCAAGGCTGTCATTTTCTTGGCCCCCACATTCCGCCATACGCATTGTCAGGGCAAGCAAATTGTCGTCCATCACCGCGGAGACAATATCCATGAAATTTTTTCTCTCAACCTCTATCCCGGCCCCAGCGCTAAAAAAGGGATTTACGGCGTTCTTTTAAATCTCGGTGAAAAGGAAGGCTGGATTACGGCCCACGGTTCAACCGTTGTTGTCACCACACCTTATGATAATGAATTGGTCATCATGCACGAAGGGGCCAGCGGCGGCGGGAAAAGCGAAATGCTGCAGTATCCGCACCGCGAACCCGACGGCCGCTTACTGACCGGGACCAACATTGTCACCGGCAAAAGCCGATATATTCCTCTTTTTCAAGGCTGCCGTTTAAATCCGGTGACCGATGACATGGCTCTTTGCCCGCCGTCGATCCAAGGTGAAAACGGAAAATTGATCGTCCAAGATGCGGAGCAAGGCTGGTTTGTGCGCGTCAACCACATCACCAAATACGGCACCGACCGCTTTATGGAAGAAATGACCATGGCCCCCAAAGAGCCCCTCGTCTTTTTAAATCTTTATTCCGTTCCCAAAGCCACCTGCTTGATCTGGGAACCCACGGAAGATGCCCCCGGAATTCCGTGCCCTAATCCGCGGGTGATTATTCCTCGGGATATCGTGCCGGGCATTGTCCGCAATCCAGTGGAAGTCAACATCCGCAGTTTCGGGATCCGCACCCCTCCTTGCACGACGGAAAATCCCACCTACGGAATCATCGGCATGCTTCATATTTTGCCGCGTTCCTTAGCGTGGTTGTGGCGTTTGGTTTCACCGCGCGGGTATGACAATCCCAGCATTACCGCGACGGAAGGCATGTCCAGCGAAGGGGTCGGTTCCTATTGGCCTTTCGCAACGGGCCGCCGTGTGGATCAAGCCAATTTACTTTTAAAACAGATCATCCAAACTCCGCGCACCAAATATTCTCTCACGCCCAATCAATATATTGGGGCGTGGAAAGTGGGCTTTATGCCGCAATGGATTGTGCGCGAGTATCTCGCCCGTCGAGGAAGCGCCTTCTTTAAGCCAAACCAATTAGAACCCGCCCGCTGCCCGCTTTTAGGCTACACCGCCCAATCCTTGCAGATTGAAGGGTTTTTCCTGAACCGGGACTTTCTGCAGGTGGAAGTGCAACCGGAAGTTGGCGAAGAAACATACGATATCGGCGCGAAAATCTTAACGGACTTTTTTAAAAAGGAATTGTCTGTCTATCTTAAGGATCCGGGCCTCGATCCGCTGGGTCAGCAAATCATTGAATGCTGTATGCGTGACGGAAAAATCGAAGATTATTTACGCTTCATCAATAATTCATGACCAGGGCTCCCAAACCTCACCTGCGCGACGATCATCGCGCCACGTGCCTGACGTGCATGGACGGCCGCATCCAAATTCCGGTCATCAATTGGATCCGTCGCAGTTCCAAAGTAAAATTCGTAGACATTATTTCAGGCCCGGGCATGGACAAGATCCTGACGACCCCGCACGCCCAGATGGACGCCATCCTGACGGGGATTAAAATCTCAACGACAATCAACCATTCATCGCATATTTTTGTCGTGGGGCATTTCGACTGCCGCGGGAATCCCGCCCCCTATGAAACGCATAAAGTTCAAATCATCGACGGGTCAAAGAAAATCAAAAAACTCTTTCCTTCTTATCCCATTACCGGACTGTGGGTCAACTCGCATTGGCGCGTTAAAAAAATCATCGACCTAATCTAACGGGATAATATCTTTCTTGCAGTCTTCGGGGCAGTTGCAATGGTTCTCAAAGTTAGCGCAAATCCCGTCGCCGCAGGGAATACAGATGGGGAAACGGTAGGACGTATTTTTCCCTTCCATATTGCATTTTCCATCAAGATAATCGAACCCGCAGCGCTTGACTAAGCCCTTACAGCATTCGACATCCTGGGCACTATAGGCCAAAGCGCCGCATTCCGGGACTTGGTCGGCAGGAATTTTTGGAAGGCAAATCTTTTTTTTCGAGCAGTCTTCGACAATACTGCAAAACTTTGGCGGACAATTCTGCGGACTAATGGACTTGCACTCTTTAGGAATACAAATTTGCGGACAATCCGGGACAGAAACTCCGCTAGCACATTGCAATTGACAAGCCGCTTGCGGGCATTTTGAACTTTCCGCATATATCTGGCTACAAAATTCAGAAAACGTTTGGTCTGCTCCTACCGGTAAGGGGATGACAGCCGCAACGAAAACAGCAAAAACAAAATAAAGAAAACGCATTCTCATCCCTTGTCTTAAATTCTTTCCACTGCTGCGGTGGGCACCCACCCGGACTTCCCGTCAGGCCGTTCAATTTTTGACCATTCGCCTTCCCGGCCTTGCATTTTAACTTTCTGTCCTTCCGGAAGCTCAAAATAAACCGTGGCCTTGTCGTTTGGTTCAAACCTCGCCGGTGCCGATAAAATCATAATACCCGCATCCTTTTCTATCTGTAATTTTCTTTCCAATCCGACCGCAAAAATGAAAAAAACTATTCCCACAATCATCAGAGGCGTAAGCGACCACTTGACATACAATCTCATCAGATGACAGGCCAAAAAAAGAAAAAAAAGCAGGCTCAATAGCAAGACCATTTCATTGACGGTATAAAAATAAATATGACTTTCGAAAAGCTTGTCTATCACCTTCCCTTTTGCATCAATTCGCGACGGAACATCAGACAAGGCCAGTTTATAATTGGCCGCCACTTCCGCATCGCGCGGCAGCAACTGTCGCGCCCGTTCATAATTAAGGATTGCCTTGCCCAATTGCTTATTTTTATAGTAACTGTTTCCCAGATTGTAAAAAATTTCGCCGCTTTCCGTTCCGCTGTGGAGGATACCTTCATAACCCTTGATGGCCTCGGCATATTTTCCGTCTCGGTAAGCCGTATTGGCCTGGGCAAAATCCACGGTCTGCGCGCGGGCCGGGCCCGTCACCGTGGCTATAAAAATAAGGATAAAAATAATTTTCTTCATTTGTAATTCCGTTCAAAAAAATCAATGACTTCTTGGGTTTTCTGAAAAATATTTTTCATTTTTTCTTCCGAGACCTGGGCGCAAGCAAAACGCACCAATTCACATTCCGCAAAAATTTCCCGCAAAGAGGCCAGCGCCGCATTATTTTTATGCTGGGGTTTCAGACGAGTCTCAATCCCGCCGAGGGTCACATCAGCCGACGAGAGATGGAAATTATTGCCAAAATAATCCTGCAGGGTTTTATAAATGCGGTCATAAAAATTGCGGACGTCATTCTGCCGCAAGAAATTTCCGGCTTGGGCCAGCCCCTCCTGGGCCTGCCGCGGAGCCTGTAAACGCCGCGCCCATCGGACATCCGTCATAATCCTTTTGCGGTATTCAAAGTTTACAAACAACCCCAGCCAAACCATCACCAGCAAGATGACACTTAAAATAAATCCGGGCTGGCGGTATAAAATGTTCCCCTGTCTTTGCACCCGACCGATGCTTTCCTTAATAAACCGGATGTCCCTTCCTAACTCCTCCGGGCCAGCGACGGGTTTTGCCCCCATGGCCGGAGCCGTTAAACCGACCACTTTCGATTCCTCCCCTTTTGCCAAAGGACTGACCAGCAAAGGAAAAGGTCCCTTGGTTATCGTATGATACTGCTTATCCGCAGGATCAAAAAAACTAAAACTTACGGCGGGGAGTTCCTTGACTTGATCGTGATTGGGAATGATGACCTGCTCGAGGACTTTTTCGCCGTTTTGGGACGTAATCTTGGGATCGTAAACTTTAAAATCCGGAGAAGTTTTAAAGAGCGGGAAATTCACGGCCTGCAAATTTCCGTCACCCGCAATTTTCATGCGGACGGTCAAAGGGTCGCCGACTTTCACTTCCGCCGGACTGACCGTTATATCAAAATTATATTTTCCTACCCCGCCGGAAAAATCCTGGGGTCGGCCTTCTGGCGGCAAAGGAAGAACTTTAAGACCGATATTGGCGCTTTCCAGCATAATGGTCTTGGTTTCATACCGGCCCAAAAAATTATCAAAAAGATCATCGGTAAAGATATCGTTAAATTCCCCCGGCATATCTTCGCGGCGGGAATTTTTAATCATGATATTAGCGCCTAAATGGGCGGGGCCAAGATTCAGATCACCAGTACGGGTAGGATAAATAAAGGTCCGAAATTCCATCACCTGATAATTCACATCACCCAAGGTCTGCCGGCCGCGGCGCGGTTCGGGAAAATCTTCCACCGCAAAACCATCATGCTCAAGGGAGGGATATTGCACATTCTTGACCGCCAGGTCATTGATAAAAAGTTTTATCACGACGGGAATCGGTTCACTCACATAGGTCTCTTTTTTAGATGTCCCCAGAACAATAAAAATTTTGTCCTGCAAAGAGGATGCAGCATCTTTATCTTTTGCGCCGGTCTGCCCCGGTGGGCCCGCAGTGGCGGCCATGACCGTAATATCAATGGGGGTTGTCGTATAATCTTTACCGTCCAAGGAAATGGTAAGCGCCGGAATCTGAAACTGTCCCGTTTTAAGCGGGATCACAGAAAACCTCACGCCCATCGAGTGAAACTTTGCACCGTTGATGGTCGAGACGCGTATGTTCGGGCCGAGATAGCGCGTTTCGACTCCTTCAATCTTTGGTAATTGGACCGGCGGCACTTCCTGCGCACCGTCAATCGTAACCGTCAGCGTCAAAGCCGAGCCTAATTCCACCGTTTTTGAACTCACGGCGGCCTTAACTGAGACATCTTCCGCGTCCACCGGATTTGAAAAGCTGCCGACGGACAAGACTCCACAAATCACAATAAAAATCCCTTTTACCAATAGCTTCATTTTACCAATCTTTCGAAACCACAGATTCTTCGGATGACTTACGTTTGCCAAAATTTAACAAGGCCGGGGCTTCTTCGCCCTGTTCAAAATGTTCTAACAGCGCCTTGGCTTCTTCCTTACTCATTTGCCCCGGCTTTATCTGAACCGCCTGCAACGGGGAATCTTTTTCTAATGCGGTCTTTTTATCCTTGCTCTGGGAAAAACCTTGCTCGGCTTTATTTTCTTCCTTTTTTTCTTCGCTGTGCTGGGCCGTCTCGTACGAAAGGTTTTTGTCCGTATGGCTTTTTTGTAGCGACGGCTGGGAAGTATCTTCTTTTGAGCCTTGGTCTTTCTTCTGATCCGGCTGGTTTTTCTCCGGCGACGACGTTGAAGTATCTTCTTTCGAACCTTGGTTTTTCTTTTGCTCTGGCTCGTTCTCTGACTGATCGCCGCCTTTTTTCCGCCGCTGTTCTTTCTTTTCTTTCAAACGCTCCAATTCCTTTTTGACAGTGTCATGATTATACTTGGCGTCATTATCCTTGTCATCAACATTCCTAACGGCCTCAAACTGGCGCAGCGATTCTTCCAAATCCGCAATAGCTTCATCCAGACGACTGCCCTCTAGCTCCCGCCCTTTTTTATAGAAGGCATCGCCTAAATTAAAATGGGCCTGCTTCTTTAAGAGCGGGTCCTTGCTTAAAAGTCCTTTTTGTAAATAAGAAATCGCTTCGGCATATTTCTTGTTTTTATACAAGGCAGTGCCCAAATCAAAATTGATCGCCGGTGATTCCGGATCTTTTTTTAAAGCCGTCTCGTACTCCTTAACCGATTCGGCAAAATTATTTTTCTGATAAAGGGCATTGCCCTTCTTGACAAGCGACTCCTTTGAAGCGCAAAAGCCCGGCCCGGCCCCTATGAAAAATAAAATCAAAGCCAGCGTTATTTTTTTCATACGTCTCGCATCCTTTTGCGCAGCGGCCAGGTGATTTCCAAAATCAAAAATAAAATAGCAGCCGACAAGGGAAACTGAAACCGCTCAAAATAGCGCCGCTCCGATTTAGTCTGAAATTCCCTTTTTTCAAATTTGGAAATTTCCTGTTCATAAATCAGGTCCAAGCCAAACTGCGTTCCGCTGGCCCGCACATAAACTCCGCCGGTGGCCAAAGCCATTTTCTGTAACAACCCTTCATTCAAACGGGATTTCACAAAGTTTCCCTGGCTGTCCTTCAAAAAATCCGTCTCGCCTTTTTCATTTGTCAACTGAATCAGTTCCCCTTCCTTCGTTCCCACACCCACAGCAAAAATTTTGATCCCCTTGTCCTTGGCCTTCTCGACCGTGGACAG
Source organism: Candidatus Omnitrophota bacterium (assembly GCA_031423615.1). Lineage (GTDB taxonomy): Bacteria > Omnitrophota > Gorgyraeia > Zapsychrales > JANLHA01 > JADLGJ01. The sequence continues at coordinate 36,303 of JANPFV010000104.1, read as the reverse complement.
AGGGTCCTCTTCCAAATTCTCACCGTCGGTAATAATGATCAGGGCCTTATATTTTCCGGAGGCAGTGTCGTATTCTTTAAGCGCCTCCCTGAGTGCGGCGCTGATATTTGTTCCGCCCCGCGGCACAGCATCAGGACTGAGATCTTCTAAATTCAATAGAAAACCGTTATAATCAACCGTCAAAGGACAGGTCAAAAAAGCATCGCCCGCAAAAGCGATCAAACCGATGCGGTCGCCCTTGAGCTCCTTGACAAGGTCTTTTATCGCCAGCTTGGCCCGCTTAAGACGGCTGGGCTTCACGTCCTCAGTTAGCATACTGCGCGAAACATCGACGACAAGAAGAATGTCGCTACCCCGCCGCTTAATGTCACGGATTTCATAACCCCATTGCGGACGGACCAAAGCCAGAATACTAAAAACAGCGGCAAGAATAAAAAATAACCTTTGCAGCCGCTGGCGTTGAGTGTCATAACCTTGGGCGATGTGTGCCAAAAGTTCAGGCTGAGAAAATAATTTTAGCCGGCGCAGTTTATGACGTCCCGCCCACCACAAGAAAGCAAACAAGGGAATAAAATTCCATAACCAAAGAAAATTTTGCGCCGCGCCGAATTTCATTTAAGGCAACCTCAAAAGTAAAGTGTTTTCCAGAATAAGCGCCGCCACCAAGAGGAGCCATGCGGCGCTAAGGAAATATCCAAACAATTCCTTATATTCCCGATAACCCGTTTCCTCAATCTTCGTTTTTTCCAAACGGTCGATTTCTTTATACACCTGGCGCAAAGAATCTGTGTCCGTCGCCCGAAAATATTTTCCGCCGGTTAACGAGGCCACCGTTTTAAGGGTCTCTTCGTCAATTTCAACCGCCATATTTTGATAGACCTGCTGACCCCACATGTCTTGCGCTACCGGGACAGGCGCCACGCCGTTGGTTCCCGCGCCGATCGTATAAATTTTTACACCCAAAGCCTGTGCCGCTTTCGCCGCCGACAAAGGATCAATCTTGCCGCGATTGTTTATTCCATCAGTCAGAAGAATAATGATTTTACTTTTGGCCTGGCTTTTTTCCAAACGCGATAAGGATGCACTGATCGCCGAACCGATCGCCGTGCCATCGTCCATCATATTCAGCGTGATCCGTTCCAAATTCGTTTTCAGCCAAATATAATCGGTCGTCAATGGACTCACGGTGTAAGCCCGCCCGCCGAAAGCCACCAGACCGATGCGGTCCGAAGTGCGAGCATCGATAAATTCTTTAACAACATCCTTAACCACGTCCAGACGATTGTAACGCTGACCATGCAAAGTAAAATCTAAGGCCGCCATACTACCCGAACCATCAATGGCCAGCACGATATCAATCCCTTCGCTTTCGTGCTTGGTTTCTTCAAGAACCGAACGCGGACCGGCCAAGGCCACGACCAACAAGCCCAAGGCCAATAAACGAAAATAAAACGGTGTTTTGGCCAAACGAATTTTCCATGTCTTAGTCAGCGTCTGGACTAAATCGTCGGAAGGAAAACGCAGGCCGGCGTTTTGATTTCGGCGTGTAAACCACAACGCCAGCAATACCATGACGGGAACAAAAACCAAAACTAAAGGGTCTTTAAAAATCATCAGGGTATCGTCTCATCTACTAAACGTTTGGCGACCGTAAAAGCCTTGGTCATTTCTCCAACCGATGAACCGTAACGCGCGAATTTTACCATGTCGCTTGCGATCAAAAATTCCTTTAACGATTCCTTGTGTTGATCGTGGAGTACGACCATGGTTTTGACATGCAACAAAAATTCATCCGTCGTCATTTCCGGAGCACTAACGGAAAACCGGCGTTCAAGATAATGACGGACAATGTCGGAAAGACGGCTGAAATATTCCTTGGCTTCGCCGCGCCCGGGAAGATTTTCTTTCTCCAGGGCCGCCAATTCTTCGTTGGCGATTTCCCACGCCGGACGGACCACAACCGGCACGGCCGTCTTTGACTTAAGCCTGGGCAGAAGCCAACAAAATAAGAAAAATAACGCGGCCAAAACGATAAGGCCCAAAAATACAAACAACAAAAAATAATTGGGCGGCAAATCCACCGGTGGACGGACATCTTTTAAATCTGCGACAGGCATTTTAAGTTTTCCTTTTACGGCGTTTCAAAAAAAATTTTACGATCTCATCACTGTACGACGCATCGGTCGCAATATCGATATGGTCCATTCCCACGGAACTAAACAAGCGCTGGCGGTTTTTCAAACGCACCAGAGATGCGGCGCGGTATTCCTCTCTCACCGCCGAAGAACTTGTGTCCACCATAGTCACGCGGCCGGTTTCTGCATCCTCGAGCATTAACAATCCGCAATCAGGAAATTCCTTTTCCCGGCGGTCATTAAGGGTAATGGCGATCAGATCGTGGCGGCGATTGGCCAACCCCAAGGCTTTTTTCAAACGGCCGCTGGCGTCCGCAGACCCGGCAAGAAAATCGGAAATGAGAAAAGCCACACTTTTGCGCGTGCTCACCTTACTCAAATAATCCAAAGCCAGTGCCATATCGGTACCGGTATTCTGCGGCTTAAAAAAAAGGATCTCGCGAATCAAACGTAAAACATTTTTGGGGCCTTTAACGGGAGGGATAAATTTTTCAATTTTATCAGTAAAAATGATGAGGCCGATTTTATCATTGTTGCGGATGGCTGAGAAAGCCAAGAGGGCGGCAATTTCGGCGGCCAATTGACTTTTCAGTTCTTTGACGCTGGCAAACCGGCACGAACGGGAAACATCGACTAAAAGCATGACGGTCAGTTCGCGTTCCTCAACGTATTTCTTGATATGGGTCTTGCCGGTGCGGGCGGTGACATTCCAGTCGATGGTGCGCACATCGTCCCCGGGAAAATATTCGCGCACCTCATCGAATTCCAGGCCGCGACCTTTGAAAACACTGTGATATTGTCCGGCAAAAACATCGGTGACCAGACGGGACGTCATAATCTCAATGCGACGGACTTTCTTAAATAGATATTTGGGAATCATGGCATTTAAGGAACTTCCACTTCACTAAATATACGGGCAATGATGTCCTCGGACGTTTTTTCTTCGGCTTCGGCTTCATAACTGACAATTAACCGGTGGCGTAAAACATCGGCGCCGATGGTCTTAACATCCTGCGGCGTCACATATCCCCGGCCTTGCAAAAAGGCGTAGGCTTTCGATGCAATCGCCAAATAAATCGTGGCCCGCGGGGAAGCCCCGTATTGGATCAAACCTTTAAGATCCGCCAACTTATATTGCTCCGGGTGGCGGGTCGCTTCGACAATATCGACAATATATTTTTCGATTTTTTCATCCATATAAATTTCGTCGACCACACTGCGAGCGCGCAGAATATCGTCTGTGGTCACAATATTCTGGACTTTCAAATGGGTTTTCGTAAAAGACATCCGGCGTAAAATTTTAAGCTCCTCTTCCTTGGTTGGATAGGTGATTTTGACTTTGAGCATAAACCGGTCAACCTGGGCTTCGGGCAAAGGATACGTCCCTTCTTGCTCAATGGGATTTTGCGTGGCCAGAACAAGGAAAGGATCTTCCAGTTTCAATGTTTCGGCGCCGATTGTAATCTGACGTTCTTGCATGGCTTCCAGCAAAGCGCTTTGGACCTTCGCCGGCGCGCGGTTGATTTCATCAGCCAGAATCAGGTTGGCAAACAAAGGTCCTTTTTTCACATTGAACTGCCCCGTATGCTGGTCATAAATCAAGGTGCCGGTCAAATCCGCGGGCAACATGTCGGGAGTAAACTGTAAACGCTGAAATTTGGCCTGAATCGTTGCCGCCAAGGTCTTGACGGCCGTCGTCTTGGCGAGACCGGGCACCCCTTCAACAAGAATGTGTCCATTGGCCAAAAGTCCAACGAGCAAACGTTCCAACAGGTATCTTTGTCCGATCAAGACTTTATCGACTTCCATGACCAAAGCCGCGACGAAGCTGCTTTCTTTTTTTACTTTTTCGGTGATGGCGCTGATATTGACTTCACTCATAAACACTTCCTCCTTAAGGAAATAATAAAATTTATTTTAGCAACATTGGAATTTTTAAAAATTTAATAAGGCAGGATAAAAAATATTTTAAAACTTTTAAAAAATTTGTCAAGATGTGACCATTTTTGACATTGTGACTTTGAGACCTTTGGGTATCGTAAAGTAAAATGTAGCGCCCTCGTCGAGCTTGGACTGCACCCAGACCTTGCCGCCCTGGTCTTCTACACCTGCCTTGACAATGCTTAACCCCGCGCCTGTCCCATCGTATAGCGCAGCATCTCCCAATCGTTTAAAAATACCGAAGATTTCCTCGTGATTTTCGGCAGCCACACCGATGCCGTTATCGCGCACATAAAACTCAAAATTATCCGCATGCTCCGTACAGCCTATCTCAATACAAGGCACGGTATTTTTGGCGGCAGAAAATTTAACAGCGTTATTGATCAGATTATCAAAAACTTCTGTCAATTTGATGCGATCACAAACCACATGGGGCAGAGGTGAAGCGATAATGACTTCGGCGCGGTTTTCCCGTATCATATATTCTAACCGTTCTAAAACTGTATCCAAGAGTCCGCGGATATCCACTCGTTCATAAGGGTTTTTAATCCGGGAGATCCTCGTCAAGGCCAGCAAATCTTTGATCATGGCCGTCAGCCGTTTGGTCCCCCGCCGCAAACCCACCAAACTCCGTTGCCCTTTCTCATCGAGCTTGTCCATATAATGTTGCTCTAGAAATGCGCCGTAGCCTTCAATCCCCGTCAACGGCGCGGCCATATCATGACTGACCGTATGGACAAAACGGTCTAACTCCGTGTTGACCTTCTCGATGTCCTGCTTCTGGTTTTTGGTCAATTCCAAATGCCACATCAAAATGTCCTTTTGTTTTTCAATTTCCGTTTTAAATTCCTCGAGCTGTAGGGTCATAACGGCGAAAGCCTCACTCACTTCACCGATCTCGTCACGACGCTGGGTGTCCAAATTCACCTTAAAATTTCCCGCTCCAATCTGCTTGGCCGCAGTGACCAGCTCTTTGAGCGGAAGAGAAAAACTCCGGATCAAGAATAATGACGTCAAAAGGCTGATAAAAATAATACCGATCAAGCTCACAAACAAAGTCTCCCGGGATAATCTTTCCTCGCGGCTGGCTTTGAGCAAGGTTTTTTCCGTGGATTGTCTGATTTCGCTCAGCAAAAATGTAATTTTATCGGCGAGGACCTTTTCCTTTTGATGGACCCGCCCCAGATCTTCCAAGGACAATTCATAATTTCCGGAACTCACCATTGCAAAGATTTCGTTAAAAAGTTTGTCGTAGGCCATGTAGGAAGCTTCGATTTTATCTAAAATTTCACCGGACTGACGCAACTCTTGGGCGGCAGAAAAACTGGCCGGCTTAAGTAAGTTCCGGCGAATCAAGTCCTTGCCCTCCCGGATCGATTGACCCGTCGCTTGAGTGAGGCGATCAAAGCTCCCTTTGATATTAGTGATGTGACTTAAAAGATACTGCCGGCGCGAGGACGGCATCGGCGCAAAAGCCAATTCATCGCCGATATTAAGCAATGATTGAAAGCGCAGGGCATTTTCAAGATAATTGCGGGTCACCCTGTTTCCCACATTGGTCAAGACAATGTCCTTGTCTGCGACTTCCCGCAATTGTTCACCAATCCGGTTGACTTGACGCAGGGCGATAAAAGTATTGATGCTTAACGCGGCAATGAGAAAAAGGACTAGAATGGCAATTTTATCGGCAATTTTCATGAAAGCGTGATGTCAATCCGTTCAATTTTATTTTCACGGATATCCTCCGCGTATTTTGACGGGATTACGGGGTCCGTCAAAAAAACCCGCTGCTGCAGTCCGGGATATTTAAGAACGATTTCTTTGATGACCGCGGCTTTGTTCCCAAAGGTATTCTGCCGCCGGGGATTATGATAAACGACCAAGGTCGAACTTAAAAAATTAAAAGCATAGGTATTTTTGGGAAGGCTGACCTTTAAAAGTTCCTGCTCTTTACTGACTATGGTTATTTCTCGATCTTCCTTGGTAAAAAGCCAGCCGGCCAAGGCCGGTTTAAAGGTCAGGGTCACACCGCTTTTATCGTCCCAGTGAAAGGGCTTTGGCCCAACATTCATGAAGAGCCACATATGAATAAATTCCGCCGTACTTCCAGATAGCCGGGCGACAAATCCCTGTCCATGCAAATTTTTGTCTTCATGACGGCTGCTGACGATAAAAGAAGAATTTTCCAGAATACTGCGGCCATACACTTGCGGGTCCAAAAACGGAATCAAGACTTGCCCAAAACTTTCATAATACTGTTCATAAAGTCCACTCCTTAAAACCTCCAGAAGATATTTGTACTGCATATGCAGCCAAATCGATTCATTTTCCAGCCAACCCAATGGAAAAATCCTCGTGCGGCCGATCTCTTCGCTTTGGCTGGAGATATCAGCATTCACTTTGTACATCTTCAGTTTAGAATCGAACAAAGGACTTTTACGGAGTTTCTGATAGAGCAAGGCTGCGTCTTTAGGATCATGATTGATTTTCAGCGCGTGCACAAGGCCTTCAAGAAAAAGCGGCAGGTCATGACGCTTGAAAGAAACCGGCATGACATGCGGTAAACCCTGGCTTTTTTTATCCATTAGCGCATAATCTAAAACTTCATGAAAAAAGTAAGTCGAAAGCAGTCCGTCGGGTGTCCGGGCGTGTTCCAGCGCATAGCGGCAACGTTCGCTGATCTCCTTTAAAAAATGGCGAACAAAGGAAAGATCCAACGATTCTTCCCGGCCATCAATCCCCTGGCGAATGGCCAAGCGATAATGTTCTTTCGCATCATTGGCTTTGTGCCAAACCGATTGCGGATCCTTTTCTTTTTCAAATACATTTTTTAATTCCCGGATAAACCCGGCTAATTCACTGAAAACTGTGATTTTTTCATTTTCAATATGAAAAATATCCATATGGTCCGACAAAAATTGCGACAACCGCTTGAGTTCCAACGTCTCCGACAATGAGGAACCCAAAAGACCGGGCAAACCGTTAAGCGAATCGTACCAATTGGGTTTGTCCCCTTCCATCTCGAGTCCCACACCGCTGGGATCAAAACTCGCGGCCTTGTTCGTAATCTGACAGAGAATTTTAACTAAAAGAGTTGTATGATAAACCTCACCTTTACCGCCCTCAATGCGCAGTTTGCTACCGCCCTCAATCGACCGGATTTCCTTGCTCCCGTCGATGACACTATGATACTGACGCACGCCTTTATCAGTCAGAACGTAGCGTTCGGCGCGAGTCGCCAGATAATGGGAATTATGATAAAAACTGAAAACTTTTTTGTCCAGGAGCAAGGACCGGATGTGATCAGGATAAACTCCCGCATAACTTTCGATCAAATCCAAATTGTATGTCCAATGGTCCGACCAAAATCCTTCGCCATGATCGGCCGTGATCTGACGCTGGCCATGGGCCAAAAGTTTTTCCAAAAATTCTTCAGGAGAAACACGGAGTTTCAAATCATTTTCCATAACACATTTAAAAACTTCACCCGGTTGAAAACTTTTTTGTAAAAGTTCCCGCAGCGGCTCGTGCTTTCCCTTGACCAAATCCTGCAAAAGAGTTTCTAAATACTCCGGATCGGTAAAAGAAAAAGTCATACCTTTAACGATCAGAGGGTTAAAGCCGTCAGCCTGCAAAAGATTCCAGAAATCAATGACCGAAGCGTCCTTGACGTCGGTATTAAAAAAAACATCGTTGCGGCGGTTCTGGTTGATATCGCGGAAATTTCCATTGCCCTGAGAAAAAAAGGTTGGCGAAAGGACAAAATAATTATAATCCCGTTCCGGGTCACCGTGTTTGCGGCTATACACATTAAAAGCGATTTTTCCATCAGTGGTGTCGACGCTGACGGGAAGTCCGCCGCGAAGGACATTATCCAGAAACGTCTGCCCGCAATACATGTCAAAAGCCGGAAAAGAACTGCTGGTGAGCGCATAATTCCGGATACTGGAAATGAGAATTTTATTCTCTGCTCTTTTTTGCGCGATATAACCGTTGGCCATTGTAATTTTCACAATACGGTTTAAATGATCCTGAGAAAATGTCTGGCCAATGACCGAGGTCATGGTCTGCTGCGCGGCGGGGGCCAAACCGACCTTAGACAACGACATGGCGCAAGGTGTGCGGTTGGCTGTTTCCTGGCGGACAGGCAAAACAAATTCACCTTTTGTAAAAAATTTTTCCGGATTCACAAAGTCGGTCACATCACCAAAAACTACGGCTGCTTCCACGATGGGATCAAGCATTTTCGCTTTTTTGCCGTCGCTTGTAAAAGCAAAGTAAAAATTGCCTTCTTGAATATACTTGACGTCCGGCGTATCGGCCACCTCGACGTTGAGCTGATAAAATGGCGCCTTGGCTTTGAGATTTCTCACCTTGACCCAGGCTTCAACCGTGCGAGACATATTTTTGACCGTCCAGTCTCGCATGCCATAGGGCAAGATGAGAGGTAATCCGTCGACAATTTCTAAATCTAACTTTTTTTTCGTGGTATTAGTCAAAGTCACGCAGCGAATCAAAGCGGGAAAAGATTCTCCAGGCAAAGTAAAATATGTAATACTGATCTTGAGCCCTAGAGCCTTATTCTCATCTTCAATCGTCAATTCGTGGCTGTTGATCACCATTTGGTTTTGCGCTCCGCCCGAAGACAAAAAGGGTTCCCAAAATAAAACCTGACGTCCCTTTCTTACTTTGATAAAGGTGCGAAAACCTTGTAAAGACGTCATCCGATACGCTTTATTCGCCGGAAGAAACTCCAGAATCGCCTTGTCCTTACTTTCGATGCCGAAGCTGCTGATCGCCTGCCCGCGGTTCACGTAAAAAACCCACATGGGAATTCCCCATACGCCAGCCACACCGGGGAAAAAATTGCTGAAAGGTTTCGTGTGATTGTAATCCCGAATAATAAAGTTACCCGCCTCATCTAAACGATAGCGGGAATTTTTAGGGGTGGCACCTTTAAACATAATCTCCTCACATCTTGTCATTCCTTAAATCCCCTGAGGATCAATCCGCAATCCCGAAGATAAAATTTGGAAAATGACAATGTTATTATTGCGATTTTTTAAGTTTGCGGAACAAGTTGTAGTATCCGGACAGTTTTGCGGTTAAAACAAGAGCGGAAGTGTCATGATCTCCGAAACGGATACGGTTGATTTCATAAATGTCTTTGTCCAGTTTGTCGGTCCCACGATTGGTCGTGAAAGCCGCTTTGTAACCTGAATTTTTAAGAAGAGTCTTGATTTCGTTATTGAATCCGCCGATAGGATAGGCGTAAAAATGGATCGGTTCATTGAGCTTGGCTTCGAGAATTCTTTTGCTTTCCTGGACCTCATAAATCTGTTTTTTTAGCGGGACGCCGGGAAGGTATTCCTGAATCATCCCGTGACTGCCGAAAGTCATTCCGCCTTCCTTCATGGCTAAGACATCGCTCCACGAAAGGGAATCGTCATTCCCAACGGTGCCGGGAGAAATAAAAAAGTTTGTAGGAATCTCGTATTTTCTGAGAAGAGGGTAGGCCAGCGTAAAATTGTTCTTCATCCCGTCATCGAAGGTGACCGCGACACAGTTGTGCTTGAACTTTTTACCCGCTTTGATCCCCTCGACAAGTTGCTCCAAAGTGAGGATTTGATACCCGCGGTTTTTCAGGAATTTCAATTGCCGTTCGAGATTGGCGGGGCTGACCGTGTCGTCGCGAAACGTTGCGGACTCTCCCACGTTGTGATACATCATAACCGGGACCGTGTACTGATCCGCGATAAGACAGACAAAGATCAGAAAAATAATCGGCAGACACCAAAAAGCTAAAAATATTTTTTTAAATATTTGCATATGTAACTAAGGCTGGCTGAGAATTTTTTTGACCGCTTCACTCACGGCTTTATTATCCGCTCGGCCGGACAAACGGGCCGAAACTTCCTTCATGACCTTACCCATATCCTTCATTCCCTGACTGCCCGTTTCCTTGACAATGTCCGCCACAGCTTTTTCAATCTCAGCACCCGACATCTCGGCGGGAAGATAGGATTTTAAAATTTCGTATTCTTCCCTTTCCTTTTGCGCTAACTCCGGACGTCCGCCCTTTTCATATTGTTCAATCGAATCCTGACGCTGCTTGATCTGCTTTTTAATGACCGTGATGACATCCGCGTCTTCAATTTTGTCGGTCTTCTTCTCTATCATCACGTATTTAAAGGAGGACCGCAATAGGCTCAATGTCGAAACCTTGACGGGGTTCTTTTCTTTCATCGCCTGTTTGAATTCATTGTCAATGCGTTGCGCCAACATAAGACCTCCACAGTTATAAATCGATAATTTTTCTATATTAATTGTTTTAAGGCGGGTTTGCAAACCTTTTATAGAAGTGAATAGACGGCTGGTCCCTTAGACCTGAGGATTGAATACTTTTTGCACTTCCGTATACAAATCGTGAAAAGAAAACGGCTTGGCCAAAGCATGATAACGAACACCATCGACGTGAACGCCCATCCGGGTGTCTTCTTCCTCCTTGGAAACGATACCAGAGAGAAAAATAATCGGGATATGCCGCGTGGCAGGGTCTTCTTTGATTTGCTTGACCGCTTCGGGTCCGCCGATATCCGGCAAAACAATGTCCATCAAAATCAAATTCGGCAATTGGGCTTTAGCCTTGAGTATCGCTTCCCGGCCCCGCGTCGCCGTAAAAACGCGAAAATGGCATTCCGTCAACTTCTTGTCCAAGAGAGTCAGAATATCTTCTTCATCGTCTACAATGAGTATTGTGGGCTGGGACATAAATCTCCTTGAAAGAACAAACGTAAAGACGTGTCATCAATAAAAAGATTATATAAGAGAAAAACTGAGCATACTAGCCTTTCTCTAAATATTTTTAAGGTAAACGCATTTGCGGGGCATAGGTTTTTAACCATTGCGCTTGCTTTTTATAGTCGGGCAGAACTCCGGCGACTTTCTTCCAGAAACGCGGGGAATGGTCCGGCACCAGCAAATGACAAAGCTCATGGACCACAACATAATCAATGGCCGCCAAAGGGGCCATAACCAAGGTCCAGTTCAAGTTGATCGATTGACCGTGAGGATTGCAGCTTCCCCACAAGCGCTGCTGCGTTTTGACCGTGATCTTTTGCGGTGTCAGACCCATGATCCGACTGTAGTGAAAAGTCCTCGCGCCGAGGATTTCACCAGCTTCCCGACGATACCAGGCGATCAATTTATTTTTGATCATTTTCTGCGATGTTCCCGCGTTCGCGCGCACTTCCCAGCGGTTATCGACTAAGGAGATCTTGACAGACGCATTAGCCTCGCGGTCGACGGCCAGAGGATAAAATTTTCCCATAAATAAAAATTCCTGGCCGGTTTCGTATGACTTCGCCGCCAGTCTCTCGGCTTCGTTTTTCTTTTCGGCAACTTTCTGCAGGATCCAATCGGAACGGGAAAAGATAAAACGCTCGATCGTTTCTAAGGGAACAAAGCGAGGTGCACTCACGCGGGCTTGCGCCAAAGAAGATATAGAAATTTCCATGGTTTTGCGACGCACAGAACGCCGCAAGGCGTAGGAAATATTTCCGCGGGGAGTGCTTAAGCTGCGTTGCGTTTCTTCAGACAAGTCCGTGAGATTACTTGACGATGGTCACGTCGATTTGTACATTTTTGTTATTGATTTTTGAGGGCGGCCAAGCGGTATTGCTCGGGGCTTCCTGTCCATTACGCAAAAGAAAACCGTTATTTCCAAAGGAGAGCCGGGCTTCGTCTTCCTTCACCTGTTCGGCGATTTCCTTGTTGCGGTCTTCGATCTGAAAACCGCGGATGCGGGACTTGATTTCGCGGATCTTCTTCTTATATTTCGCCAAAACCGCGCGGCCTTCGGCGACAGATTTAAAATCCTGCTCAGCGAGAAGTTCCTGCAACTTCGCATGCATTTCATCTTCGCGCATCTTGGATGCGGCAGAAGCGGCTTGCATGTCCTGTTTCATCTGAATATTGGCCGCTTCCAACTGGGCAATTTTCTCTTCCAAGGCTGAGACACTGTCGAGCATCGCGACTTTGCCTTTAAGATCGACATTTTCCGATTCGACCTCGGCGAGTTTTTCTTCCGTCCGGGCCAAATTCTTTTTAAAATCCGCGATCTGGGCGGCATAGGAACGGACAAAATGAGTTTGGTTTTCTAGAAGAGACTGGACCATCTGGTGTGAATGCTCGACGGTCATATAGTCGCTGGCCACTTCCCTATACGTCCAATAGGATAAACCGCTCAAAATCGCGGCGATCACGATTAAACCCCATAAATTTTGTCCCTTTTTTTCTGTCGACATATCCACTCCTGCGGCGGTTAATATTGATCAAATAAATTTCCCTAAAGGATATCACAAGCCTTGTTTTTGGACAAGTTGTTTCATGGGATTTCCAGCACAAAGGCTTGATGAAGGTAGAGGCCGGGAAAAGTGCGGCACAAGAAGGTGGTGCGGTATTGCAAACCCGCGGCCGCAGAAAAAACAGCGCGGGACTGCTCCGGCGTGCGAAAACAGGCGCCCCGGTCCAATTTATAAAAAAATTTGCTGAGGGCTCCTTGCCCTTGGTAAATGACCGGATCGCTCACGACAATATAGCGGCGGCTGACGCGTTTGAGTTCGGCCAAAACCGTTTTGAATTGTTCATCCGTCAAATGATGTGAAGTGTCAATCAAAAGGGCCAAATCAAAAGATTTATCGGTGAAAGGGACTTGCACAGCATCACCCACAAAAAAAGTATGGCGAGGATACTGGCGGGCGGCATAAGCAATGCGCGGAAAACTATTATCAATGCCGACATAACTTCCCTTATTGACCGCCGAACATTCCCCCAAACCGCATCCCACGTCTAAAACATCGGAATATTCCAAAGACCGCAATCCGGATTTTAAACCGCCCACCCTCCCCCCGTCGAGAATAGCCCGCTGGATCCGGGAAATGATAGGATTTTCTAAAATCCCGCCAAAACGCATCTTGCGATCGGCCAGAGGTTCATTTGCTTTTTTTAAAATAAATGGGGCCATACCTACTCCACCAATTCCGTTATCACATACAGCGGACGGCCTTTGACGTCATCGCCGATGCGCGCGAGATATTCCCCGATGATCCCAATGGCGATCAGCTGAATGCCGCCGATAAAAAGGACCGCCACCATTAAAGAGGACCATCCGGTGATGGCATAATCCGTAAAAGTTTTTACCAGCAATATCGCAATAATTCCTAAAAATGACAAAAAGGAAATGAAAAGTCCAAAAAAAGAAATGGCCCGCAAAGGTGCAAACGAAAAGGACGTCGCGGCATCCACCGAAAACTTGATCATCTTCCACAAGCTGAACTTCGTCACCCCTTTGTAGCGGGGCTCACGGACATATTCCACACCGGTTCGTTTAAATCCCACCCACGCCAAAAGCCCGCGCATAAAACGGTGGCGTTCATCCATCTGGTTTAAAGCATCCACCACTTTACGGTCGAGCAAATAAAAATCTCCCGAATCTTTTTGGATGTCAATATTGGTGCACGCGCGTAAAATCCGGTAAAACAAAAAAGCGCTGGCCTTTTTAAACCACGTCTCCCCTTTGCGCTCCTTACGCACGCCATGCACAATTTCGTAACCCTGCCGCCATTTTTCTACAAATTGCAAAACCACCGTCGGGGAATCCTGCAAATCGCAATCCATGACCACGACTCCGCGACCCCGAGCTTGCCGCATCCCCGCGGTGATCGCCAACTGATGACCGAAGTTGCGGGCCAAACGGATAATACGAATGCGGAGATTTTTAGCGCGCAAATTTTTCATTTCCCCGAAAGAATTGTCCCGGCTTCCATCGTCCACTAAAATTATTTCATAATCCAGCTGGGCCGGTCCCAGGGTGGCTTCCAGCGCTTCACAAAATTTGCTGATCCCGTCCTCCTCGTTATAAACCGGGGCGACCACCGTAATCTCACAAGAATTCTTTGCCATTGTTTTCCTTATCTGCCTTTCAGTCCCATTCCGCGCGTGAAACGCCACAGCGCCTCGATAGAATATCCTCCCATAAAAAATGAGGCCTTTTTGTTTCCCACCGCCAACTCTTCGATGATCACGTCATTGGGCCCCACAGGAAAAGAAAATTCCGGATTAATAGGGGCGATTTTCACGCCGACAAAAACGGTTTTCCTTAAATTGAGGTTTTGTAAACCCGGATAATTGGCAATGTCCCCGTACTTTAAAGGAAAACCGTAAATCATCACCTTTAACTTTGAATGAACATAGCCTAATTCCGGCGTAGCAAGGGCCTGAGCTATCGTAAAGGGTGCGACGATCAATTTGTCATTGTAACGTTCTTCCGCGGCCTTGACCAAGCGACGGTTCAATTCGAGATCATTGCGATATTCCAGGCTGCGCTCCAAAAGCACATGATCGTTTTCGGAAACACTGCCATAAAAAAGTCCGTAAGACATCAGACAAGCCGCTGATAACGCCCCGGCCAAAAGGACCCTTTGAAATGTTTTCCATTTTAAGACCAAAGTGGCCCCATAAACAACTAAAAAAATTAAAAAAGGATACAGGGCCACGCGGTAACGGGGTGAAACGGCGTAAAAATTGATAAACAAGACAAACCATCCCATACAGAACAAAAGCATGACCACGGGCGCTAGAAATTCTTTTTTTCCCCGACGGACATAATTCTTCACGGCATCAAAAATAAAAATCAAGGACGCGGCGAGAAAAAGATAAAAAATAAATTCCTTTTTGACCGAAGGCCAGCCCGCGTCCCAGCGCACCATTCCCTGCTGAATATGGCTGTCATGAAACAAAAATTTGGCGCTGACAATGAATGTCCCGGTCACGGCGGGCAACAGGGCCCAGCCGATCAGTTTCCATTTTTCTCTAACCGCGTTATGACGGACCGCCTCAACCGACAAAAAAAAGACCGCAGGGCCGCAGGCAATCACGCCAATGCCTTTAATTGCCGCGGCCAAAGAAGCCCACAGCGCAGCCTTTTTCCAACGTTTAGAAATCAAAGAATATGCCGACAGCATGGTAAAAAACGCCACCGGAATTTCCATATTGATGGCTTCCGTCTGACTTTGTATCAAAGGCAAGGCCAGCATAAGCAAAGACATAAGAATTGCGACAACCGGATCAAAGACTTTTCGTCCGCATTCCCTCAGCATGGCCACAATCGCGCTCACTGCGGCGAAGGTTAAAAGATGATGAAAAACAAAAAAAACTTTAGGAGCAGGAATCATTTTTAAAGTCAGCGCCAAAAACCCCGGATAAAGACTAAAAACATAAACCCGTGGCCCTCCGACAGTAAAATTGGGCTGATTAAAGAGACCCGCGTAATCAAACCCATGCTGACAAAGCCACAACGCTTCAGCGAACGGCCCGCCAATGGCATCTCCGTAAGGTGGAAAATTCAGCACTGCAAATTTCGTCACCACCAGAAAAATAAAAATAATAAGACCGAAAATTTTTGCGGAAACGTGGCGAAAATGGCGGCAAAGAATACAGGCCAAAAGCCAATAGGAAAGCATCTGGCAAGCCGGCCCGAAAAAAGTTTCCTGAATCCTTCCTTGATAAAAATCCAGCGTTTCCGGCGAGGAGTTAGCCGACAATCCATTTAAGAAAGCAAAAGATTTTTCCGAGTAAAGATGAGCCACCCACAGCGGACCGGCCCCTTTGATAATAAAATATAAGGCCCAGCCGACTATCAAAAAAATAAGTTCTCGTCTTTTCATTTTTGGACAACAACAAGATAATTATTCGGGGCTTCTTTAAGGTCCCCCAGACTCAACAAAAGACAAAGAGGAATGCTCAGGAGCACATACAACACCATGACCGGGAAAAGAAAATAAAACCACATGTTGCGGCGGCATTCCGCAAAACTATACCCGCGAAACCGAAAGGCGTGAAAGAAAAAATAAACCATATGCGACGCCATCGATGACCACAATCCTCCCAAGGCCTGAAGGTCAATGATTTTTAGCCCGGCTTGGTCCATGGCCGTTTCGACCCACGGACGGGTAAAATTATAATAGTGCGCCGGCAGTTCATGCATGACCGACGTTTGCGGGATCAAGAAAATTGCGTAGCCCGACGGACGCAGAACCCGGCTGATCTCTTTGACCATAACCAGCGGTTCGACAACATGCTCCAAGACCTGAATATTTAAGACCGTATCAAAACTGTTGTCCTTAAATTCCATGCGGCAGCCGTCGCCGGTGACCATTTTAAATTTTGAATCATCGATAAAAAAAGGCAACCCCCCGGCTGGTTCGAGCGTTGTCCACGTGGCGCCTCCCAATCCGAGAGACTTAGCGGTCAAATAAAAATCCCGGCCGCCGACATCCAGAACATCACCGTGACAATATTTTTTCATGGCGCGAAACATTTCGCTGGAACGCATATTGCGCGCCCAGTACGCAAATGCCGCAACCGGTGATTTGGTCATCTTCATGACAGCAATCCACAAAAGGCTAGACCGGCAATTGTTTTGGCATCAAGGATTTTTCCGGCTTTAAAAAGTTTTTGCAGCTGCACCCGGCTGACAATCAGCGGTTGCAAAATCTCATCCGCATCGCCTTTGTCTTTGTGGGGCGTCAACTTTTCCGCTTTGTAAATATAAATAATTTCATCGGAATACCCCGGCACCGGATAAATATGTCCCATCTTGGTCAGCTTCCCGGCCGCATAACCGGCTTCTTCCCTTATTTCCCGTCGGGCGCAATCGGCCGGTTTCTCGCCGGGTTCAAGCGTACCGGCGGGAAATTCGTAATGGTAGCGGTCCAGAGTCGCACGATATTGTTTTAAAATGACGACGGTGTCAGCATTGAGAAAAGGCACAATCAAAGATGCGCCGGGATGAAGAATAATATCTTTCTCGATCATCATACCATTGGGAATTTTTATAGTCCGACGGACTAAGAACATATTCTTCTTTTTAAATGTGTGTTTCAGAACATCTTTTTTATTTTCTGTTTTCATATGAGTCAGCCGGGGGTAAATCTTGATCTATCGTTAGAATTGATGTTTGCCCAGCGCGTTATTATTTAAAGATTTTATCCAAAACGCCGTTGATCAATTCTTTTTCTGGGGAAGGGGCCTTCTGGCCGCCTTCCTCGGAGGCCGGACTTTCTTCGGTTTTCAAAACCTTATTCAAAAGTTTGTTGATTTGATTGCGGCCTTCGCCTTCGATGGCGGTTTTTCCCAAAGCCTTAACATCAGGCAAAATCTTAAGGCTGGTCAACGGTCCCGTGAAGGATGTCAAGGGAATAACAATTTCTCCGTCGCTGTTTTTCAAATAAGCCAAGGGTGGAGCTTGTAAAGCAAGATACTCAGACAAGTCCTGGGGAAGTTTGACCTGACCGGAAACCTTGCCGTTGAGTTTAGGATCAGCGGTGACATCGAGGTTGGCAAGAAAAAGATCGGACACGACTTCAATATCAGGAAGATGAACCAGGCCATTGGTGATTTGCACGCTAGACCCCGCTTTCTGTAAAACAGTCTCGTTGCTTTGATAATCCGTCCGGTATTTTTCGGGAATATTAGTGTCGATCAGATTCGCCAAACCCGGAAAAAAATCCATTCGGCTCAGAAGGATCTTTAAAACATTGAAATTTTCGACCTTGCCGTCTTTGACATCGAATTTACCCGTACCATTGAGCGAATTTAAAAACTGGTCCGGCTGGGCCATGTTTTTTCCGCTCACCGCCAAATCCGCATTTAAACCGCCGCTGAGCTTCATACCTTCCGGCAGGCCGCTGACCAATCCTTCCAAGGGAATGACTATGGCTTTAACCTGAGCGTTCAATCCTTGGGTCCCTAAATAATCCGTAACCTTGGCTTTTCCCGTGACCATTCCCGTCAATAACTGCAAAGAAAAACTGGAAACGTCAAGGTCGCGGGCGTCGGCGCTAAAGTCGGCCGTAATTTTGTCAATCGCAACCGGAAGCATTTGAGTAGACATTTTTCCACCGCGCAGTTTGCCGCTGACGTTCAAAGCTCCTAACCCACTCGGCCCCGCCGTTAAAGACGGAATAGTGACAGTGATTTTACCGTCTAAAACATCCTTTAATCCGGCGGGTTCCATTTGCGGTACGGCATGGACGAGATCAACGATCTTCAATTTCGCCAAATTGAATTCCAAGTCAACATCGGTCAAATTCACTTCCGAGCTAGCTATCTTGACCAGCGCTTGACCGCTGATGCTCAAATTTTGCTCAGCGCCCAAAACAGCCATGTGACCTTCATAATGGAAAGGCCGGTTCAGAGAAAAGTTCTTAATAGTAAAATCAACCTGCGAAACCGGAAAAGACATTTTCTGGGCTTTGTCCGTATAAATCACCGACGCATTGGAAATGGTAATTGTTTGTATGGAAAAATCGGGAATGGACCCGGAAGTCGGGGCCGAATGATCCGCAGGCGAGGTCTTCTCCGGCGATGCCGAAGGTGCGGCCGCTTCTTTCTGTGCCGGCCCTATTTTTTGGGCATTGACCACTCCGGCTTCATCGCGAATGACAGAAATCTTTAAGGCATCGATCACGACTTTGGAAACCACAATTTCCTGCTTTGTCAGATAAGCTAACACATCCACACTCAGTTTGGCTTCGCCCACGGAAGCAAAATCCCCGGAGCCAAAAGCCAGGTCTTCACTGACTACGACGCCTTGCACTTCGGCATAAACACCATTGATAAATGACAGGTTCAGCCGCATATTGGCAATTGTGACATTGCGGCCGATCTGCTTGCTGATTTCCGAGGCTATCAGCGGTCGGTATTTATTGATGTCGAAACTTTTTAAGAAAATAAAAAGTCCGACAAGAATAAGCACGACCAGGACAAAAATAAAAATAATTAACCCTTTCAAAAATTTCATATTTTTTCCTCCTTAGGATCCCCCTACAAAACGGGATTGTTTTCTTCCAAGACCTTCTTTAATGTCGCCGGGTCCGTGATCGGCGGCCGGCAGACGCGGTTCTCACAAAAATAAACGACGCCTTGGTCACCGGATTGACCTTGGGTCAATGGCATCAGGGTCTCCACCTCAGCGCCATTGTGCGGTGTCTTCACGATCAAAATTTTTTGGGCCATCCAGGATGAAAGGATGACGTCTAAAAGTTCGCGCCCCTTTCCCATCGTGATATCCCCGGACAAAACGATTTCTTTGACCGGTCCGAAATAAAACTGCAAAGCCATCATCATCTGGGTATACCCGCCCGGATAATGGCTCACCTCATCATGAAATACTTTAAAGACCGCTTCGCTTTTCTTCAAATCTTTTTCATCAAAAGTAAAATGATAAAGCCGCAAAAGATTATGCGCGGCTTGGGAATTGCCCGACGGCACGGCCCCGTCATAGACGTCCTTGGGGCGATAAATCAACTCTTCCCCATCCGCGGGGGTCAAGAAAAACCCGCTGTTTTGTTCATCCCAGAAGAGGTCAACCATTTCCTTGTTTAACCGTACGGCTTCTTTAAAATACCGCGGATCAAAAGAATTTTCATACAGGTCTAAAAGTCCGCTGACCAAGAAGGCATAATCTTCCAGCCCCGCGAGAATACCGGCTTCTCCGTCGCGATAACGGTGCAAAAGCCGGCCGTCATTGCGCCGCACCTTTTCTAAAATAAACCGCGCCGCCGTTTCCGCGGCCATTAAATAACGTTTCTCTTGCAAAATGTTTCCGGCCAGAGCCAACGCCGAAATCATAAGCCCGTTCCAGTCGGTCAAAACTTTATCGTCCAGATGCGGGCGCGGCCTTTGGCCACGTTCCTTCAATAATTTTTCTTTTGCCCTTTGCAAAATCCCAACCATTTCCGCCAAAGATGTCTTAGTGAAGGCGGCTGTCTCTTCCAAAGAATGTTTGCCGTGCAAAATATTTTTGCCCACAAATTCACCGTGAGGGTCCACCTCAGCATTTCCCGTCTTGGCCGTCGCATAATAAAAATTCACCACGCTGAATTCATCGTCGGACAAAAGATTCTTCAATTCGGCTTGCGTCCAAAGATAAAACGCGCCTTCTTTCTTTTCAGCCGCACTGTGCCCGCCGGGTTCCAAACTGTCTGCGTCTTGCGCCGAATAAAATCCTCCCTGCTTGTCTTGCATGTCCCGCAAAACATAATCAAAAGTTTGACGGGCCGTGTCGGCGTAAACTTTCTTTCCGGTCGCGGCAAAAGCTTCAAGATAAATTTTGGCCAGCAAGGCCTGGTCATAAAGCATCTTCTCAAAATGCGGCACTTGCCAGTGAGCGTCCGTCGAATAACGATGAAAACCGCCGCCCAATTGGTCATTGATCCCGCCTGAAGCCATGGCCGAAAGAGTTTTCTCCACGATATCTAAAGCCTCCGGCTCATGATTATTTTTCCAATACCGTAAAAGAAAACTCAACGTATGTCCCATGGGAAACTTGGGCGCATGGCCGAAGCCTCCGTGGTTCGCATCAAAGTTGGAGGCGAGCTGGTCAAACGCCTTGGTCAAAACTTCGGGAGTGAAAATTTGCGCCGTAGCGGTTTTGGTCTTAATCTTTTGGGCCAAAGCTTTGACGATTGTTTCTGCGGATTCGCGGACCTGGCTTTCCTGTTTTGTCCAGTTGTTGTGCACCGACAACAGAAGGTCTTTAAAGCCCGGCGAACCATACCGCGCTTCCGGCGGGAAATACGTACCGCCATAAAAAGGCTTTTTCTGTGGTGTTAAAAAAATGGACAGGGGCCAACCGCCGCTTCCCGTCGTGGCCGTGACAAAACTCATATAAATGCTGTCGATATCCGGCCGCTCCTCCCGGTCAACTTTGACCGGAACAAAATATTCATTTAAAAGTTGCGCGGTTTCCTCATCCTCAAAACTTTCGTGTTCCATAACATGACACCAATGGCAGGTGGAATAACCGATGGAAAGAAAAATAGGTTTGTTGTCCCGGGCTGATGCGGCAAAAGCTTCCGGACCCCAGGGATACCATTCAACGGGATTGTAAGCATGTTGCAAAAGGTAAGGACTTTTTTGCTGGATCAGCCGGTTGGATTTTTGCACATTCATCACAGTTACTTTTCTTGCGGTGATTGTTCAGAAGGGGCTTGCGCAGGCAGAGAAAATTCGGCTTCGGCACTCCCGCCCAACCGGCACGCGGCCGTGACATGAACACTGTCCCCGGCTTTCAAGGCCAAGGGAATTGTGGTGTCAAATTGGGAAGCGGAATTCTGAAAATTATACCGAAAAACCTGCGGTTCTCCGCCGTTGATGACGACGGTGATCGTACGGATATAGTGTTCTCTTCGCTCGATTGTGGGGTGTTTCATTGTGACCGAGAGACTTTGGGTGGCGGGGTCATATTTTAACTGCATATCATGAGGCGGGGTGGCTTTCGCCGTTGCACAAACCGCAAACAAAAACAGCAAGGTCAAAAAAAGCTTTTTCATTTCCTGTCTCCCTGACTCACCTGGACAAATTTAACCGGCTGGCTTGTTGTCTTGGCTGAATCCCGAACTTTTAATCTATTCAAATAATCACGGGTCTCTTTGTAATTAGGATAAAACATTTCGACTTCCAGTAAATTTTTTTCACATGCGGACAATTGCTTTTGCAAGCATTGTTCCATGGCCTTGCGGTATAAAATTTCAACTCCCTTGCCTAATTCCGTTTCTAAAAAACGGTTTTCCCGCACGATTTTAATTTTACGCTCAACAACGGCCTTGGCTAAATCGGAAGGATCGTCCCGCAAAACGCGATGAGTCTGAAAGATGGCCTCGCGGACCTGCCGCGCATTTAAATCGCGTCGGGCTTTAAAACTTTCCAAGGTGTCCGGTCCCTGCAGATCGTCGAAATAACGGCCTGCGGCATCCATTCCCTGCTTCACATCGGCCAGGCCGGGGCAAACCCATCCCAAAAGCATAAGGGCAAAAACCACCAGAGTTTTCAAAGAAGAGCCGAACATGGACTTTATTCTACCGCAAACAAGAATTATTGGGACATTTTTTATGAAATAAATAACGGTTCCTTGCAATCCAAGAATAAAAAATTGGACCTAGCATCTTGGTCCCCGGGAAATACATGACAAAAACCATGGGGTATAACATCGGCAAAAGCCATGTCATCCTGCGAAAGGCAAAAAAGCCTCCATACAATTCGCCATGCGGGTCGATCAGATACATTTGCCGGTGCGCCTTTTCCTTGGTCAGATCAAAGTGAAGCGCGCTCAAATTTGGATGGGTTTGATAATCCACAAAGGTCAAACGATCAAACAGGTCCATGGCCTTAAGCATTTTTACCGACGAAGAACAGAAGCCGCACTGGCCGTCATAAATGACTTGGACCGGCGGAGCTGACCGGTAAATGGTCCTTTTGTCGTCGATCCACATCAAAATTTTCTCGGGAGCAATAAAAAGCAAAAGCTGGGCCGGAAACAAAAAGAAAAAAATCGCCGGCACATCCAAAGTCAAAAGCAAGGTCAGGTGAAAAATAAAACCCAGATAAATCGCCGTTGACCGTGTGCCCGGATTAAACAAAAGAAAGGGCATTAAAATTTCAATCCCCACAATCAAGAGACCCAGAACGTAACACAGTCCCGGATGAGCCATAAAAAAGTCGCGCAACAAAAAATACTTTGTGACCCCTGACTCTCCCGCATCGGGCGTAAGCAAAACATAATAGATGGGGTTGTCCTTGAGCCAGTTTCCCGACGCCGTAATTTTGTAAAGCCCGGTATAAAAATAAGTAAAGGCGATTTGCATTTGCAAAAGCCGCTGCAAAAAATAAGGCCGCGTCCGGGCAAAGGCCGCCGGGTCCTTTCTTAGAACGCAATCCAGGGAAAAATAATCCCCCGCATACGGCGTCACGCACATGAGAAAAAGCGTCACCAAGAGAATGTCCCACGACAGCGTTCCCATCGCAAAAGCATTTAAGGCATAAAAATAATAAGCCCCCAGCGTCATCACAATTGCGCTCATCTGGGTCCGAAACCCGATCAAAAAGAAAAACCACGCGACACAAAAAATTGCGGCCATGACCATGATCAGACTGTCCGGGCTTTTTTGTACGAAAGAAAGGACTGCCCCTGTAAAAAAGCTGGTATTAAGGATCCGGAAAGATCCGGCCAAATAATTTTCCTTTAACGGCAAAAACGTCGGCAGAAGATGAAACCCCAAAGTCAGGGCGACGGGAATGCGAAAGAACGCCAAGGATATTGATGGGCGTTGGGCCAAAAACAATCTGTGCCAAAGGTTATTCATTTTATAAAGGGCATTGATAGACAGGCGCCTGATACTGTTCAAAACGCGAGCGGGTTAATGAAGGATATTCCACGACGGTGACGATAAATTTTTCGAATTCCGGAAATTGTTTTTCTAAAACCCGGCAAAAGTCCGGGCGAACTTCCGGCGCAAGGACCTGACTTAAAACATTGCGATGCACCATGTCAAACCCAATAAAGCGCGTCCGGATGATTTCATGCGGATTGATCAGCTGGGTTGCACCGTGGCGCAGGCCGTAAATTTCTACGTGCCCGCCACGGTCATCGACATTAAAAAACATGATCCAACCGGCCGGCGGAAAAAGGAATTTGATCTTGGGCAAAGTCCTTTTCAATAAAGGCTGTAAATAAAAAACCCGGGTGGATTCATAATGAAAAAACAGCAGCCAAATGACGACAAAAATACTGATAAAGATATCGCGAGAATTCTTCACAGCGGCCCTCTACTGGCTATCCCTTTCACCGAAGACATCGGCCGTAAAGATTTCAATGACCGTATCGGAATTTTTCCAGCAATCCGCCGGAAATCCCGCTTTTTGCGAACACAATTCCGAAAGAAATTTTTCCTTGGTCCAGTGGGTTTCCGTCGCCACTTGCGGCAGAAAAACTCCGCCCTTTTTCCCGCGGCTGATCAATACGCCATGCACGCCCATTTTGATCTCGTCGATATTTTTCACGCGCCACGGCCGCGAAAGAACCGAAATTTCCAGATCCAAATCCTTGAGCTCACCGACCTGAACCGGAGGAAAACGCGGATCTGCGGTTGCAGCGGCAATGGCCATATCGCGCACGGTTTTTTGCAAAGGCCCTCCTTCACTGACAATGTGCCCAATACAGCCGCGCAACTGCCCGTTTTTGTGGATGGTCACGAATGCGCCTTCGGGAAAATCCAGACGAGGATCATGAATAGTCACGTCAAAAACTTTTTGGCTGGTGACATATTCTTCAATGGCTAGCCGCGCGAGCTTTAAAAGGGCTTGTTTCTGCTCTAACGTCAGAGCGTCAGATGCGGCATCCGCGTTTGTCGTCGGCTTTTTTTGCGGATAAAAAATCACCGAGCCATATCCCACAACGCGGGCCTTGTCTTGGGTCACATCCCCGGAATTGGCATATTTTAAAATTTTGGCTTGCAAACCGCGGACTTCGGCCAGAATAAGCCCCACCGTAACCGGGATCATCCCGCACATTTCGTGCAAACCCAGCCGGCTTTGCTGATAAAATTTTTGTGCGTCACCCTTTTTAATGATCTCCAGCGTTCCCATATCCATGGCCCGGGCGGTTTTATCGTCGTGATAATGTGACATATCACTGCTTAAGACAACAAGAACGTCTTTACGGTTTCCGATCAAGCTGTTTAAAGCGTCGGCAAGTTTCCGGCAATTTTCAAAATTCATTTGCCCGATAATCACGGGCACGATTTTAAAATCGGCAAAGGTCTTTTGCAAAAAAGGGATTTCAACTTCCAAAGCATGTTCCTTTTCATAAGGAGCCGGCACAAAAGTAAACTTGGGGTCCATGGCACTTAAACGGGTGGAAAAATCTTCGTCGACCAAGGCGACACCCAGAGGAGTTTTAAACCCTCCCTGCGTCCACACCGACGCGCCGTCAAAAGCGTAAAAGTGGCTGGGGGCCAAAATCACAATGGTCTTGAATTTTTTTTGACTGACCGTTTTAAAACTGTATCCGGCGACGGGGCCGGAATAAACATATCCGGCGTGAGGGGCGATCAAGATTTCAACATCTTCGGCCGAGGGAAGGACATCGGCCGTTTTGACGTATGTCTCTACCGCCGCAGACAACTTTTGCGCATCGGCATCATAAAACTGGCCGCTCACATTGGGAGATTTGATATTTTGGGCAAAAGCGGGTCGGGCCATTATTGTCAAAAGAAAAAAAATTAATGTGAGCTGTCGCACAATTATTTTTCCGTTTTCAAAAAGTACCGGTCGAGGCTCCATTTTTCCGTATCGACGATATGCTTAAGCATAAGACTCACCATGACCCACAAACAGGCGTCAAGGGCAAAGGTATGCTGGATTTTGGAGGAAAAAAGTCCCCCGAAACAGCCGCAATTATCAATGGGGAGTTTGCGGATCAAGGCCTGAGCGATCATCAAAAGGAAGGCACTGATAATCAGTAAAAAGGACCGGAGGGTCCATTTCAGCCAAAGCCCCAAAAGTAAAAACAAACCGAGGAAAAATTCCATCCAGGGAAAAATGCGGGCTACAATTTCTTCCAAAAATTCAGGGAATAATTGGTAGGCTTGGACCACATATAAGAAATTTTGATACGGATGCATGATTTTATCGAATCCGACGACGAAGAAAAACCCGCCGATCAAAATCCTCAAAACAAATAAGGGGATGAGACTTTTCATGGTGCGGTAGTTTTTATTCCCAAAAGACCGTCTAATTTCATTTGCAAAGACTTTGTTCCCACGATCATCTCATGATTGATAAGATACGACGGTGTAGATACGACCTGGCGCATCTTTCCTTCTTCGACATCGGATTGGATGGGTTTTTCCAAGCCGGGATATTGCAAGCACACCTTTATCTGCTCGACATCCAGTCCCGCCTCTTGGGCCATGGCGCGAAAAGGCGGTAAAGGGTCAGTCAAATCCGACCATTCCTTTTGGCGTTTGAGCAAAAGATCCAAGAAGGGCCAGAACTTTCCTTGACGGGCAGAGCATTCTCCCCAGCGGGCGCTGGTCAAACCGTGTTTGTGCATTTGCAAAGGAAAATAGCGCAGCTCGATATACATTCCGTCGGGATTCTTCTTAAAATAATCGTTGAGGATTTCATATCCCGTGGCACAAGCCGGGCATTGGAAATCAATAAATTCAATGATTTTAATTTTGGCGGTTGGGTTGCCTTTGGCTCTTTGGGGAAGTTTGGCTACAACGGCCGGCTTTGAGGGCGCCGGCGAATAACACTGAAAATATTTAAAACCAAAAAAAATGACGACACAGCCTAAAATAAGCAAGACGGTCGCAACAGGTTTTGAAATTCTCTTCATTGGGCCTCCAATCTTCTTAACAAAACTGAAAATTATTCTAACACAAAAGTCAAAATTTTGGTCCCGCCTTCTCAGCCAAATGCTGTCCGGCCGGAGTATGGATGAAATTCTTAAAATTGTCCGCAAACATCTGTGCTACCTTTATTAATAAAATGTCATATTCCTTTGTATCCGTCCAACTGTTTCGGGGAGTAAGAATACGCGGATCCATCCCGGAAACCGCCCGGGGAATTTGTAAATTAAAAACCGGTAAAATATCGAACGGTCCTTGATCGATCGACCCGTCGAGAATGGCGTCAACGGACCGGCGGTTGTCCTCAATGGAAATACGGTGACCGACGCCATATTTTCCGCCCACCCAACCCGTATTGATCAAATAGGCGCTGGCCTTGTGGGCGTCCATTTTTTCCCCCAGAATATCACTGTACACTGTAGGGTGAAGCATAAGAAAAGCTTTGCCGAAACAGGCGGAAAAGGTGGCCTTAGGTTCTGTCACTCCCTGCTCCGTACCCGCAACCTTGGCGGTGTAACCGCTTAAATAATGATACATCGCCTGGTCCTTGGTCAGTTTTGATACCGGTGGCAAAACCCCGTAAGCATCACACGTCAAAAAAATAATTTTCGAAGGATGTCCACCCTTGGACACCGGTTTGACAATGTTGTCGATATGATAAATCGGATATGAGACCCGGGTGTTTTCCGTTTTGGCTTTGGAAGAAAAATCGATAATGCCATTTTCGTCGACGACAAGATTTTCCAGCAGAGCATTGCGACGGATGGCCGCATAGATATCAGGCTCGCGTTCTTTAGTCAGGCCGATGCATTTGGCATAACAGCCACCTTCAAAATTAAAAACACCGTCATTGTCCCAGCCGTGTTCATCGTCGCCGATCAATTGACGCTTGGGATCGGTGGACAAGGTTGTTTTTCCTGTACCCGATAAACCAAAAAACAAAGCCGTGTCACCCTTCTTACCCATGTTTGCGGAACAATGAAATGCGCCGATTCCCTTCAAAGGCAAAAAATAATTCATGACGGAAAATATGCCCTTTTTGATCTCGCCGCCATACCATGTCCCGCCGATCACCGTCATGCGCTCGCGGAAATTAAAAGCAATGTAGACTTCAGAATTGAGCCCGTACTGCGCAAAATCTTTGCAGCGGGTCTCGCAGGCATTAAGAATGGTCCAGTCGGGTTTAAAACTTTTCAATTCGTCTTCGGTCGGACGAATGAACATGTTTTTAAAAAAATGCGCCATCCAGGAGACTTCGGTAATGAGACGGACACTCAGGCGGGTCTCGGGATTCGCTCCGCAAAATCCGTCCATCACATACAATTTTTTTCCGGTTAATTCCGCAATTGAGAGAGATTTGAGGTGATTCCAGGCTGCAAGAGAAAGCCGTTTATTGTCGGAACCGGCGGATTTTCCGTCAGCCCACCACACATGTTGGCTCACGCCTTCGGGGCCGTCATCGACAACATATTTATCCTTGGGAGAACGGCCGGTAAATACACCAGTATCGACGGAAACCGCGCCCAAATTCGTAACAACTCCCCGCTCTAAATCTTTTAAATCCGGTTGAGTTTCATGCTTAAAGAGTTCTTCGTAAGAAAGATTATGAAAGACGGCCTGAGAGGAAAAAATTCCCGCTTTGTCTAAGAATAAATTCGCAGTGGTTTTCATGACGCTTTCTTGGATGAATGTTTTTCGAGTCTTTATATTAAGTGATTTAAACGCATTGCGCAACAGCTAAGTCGCAGAAGATTCAAAGGAAGCTAGTGCACTGTCAAATTAATTTTTAAAAGTTTACCTTTAGAAAAAGTGCACTGTTGTACTGTGTTTCACTATTAACAATAAGATTTACACAGTACTAGTTGAGGACAGAAACTTGCAGTGGCTTCTGGGTTTCGTTGGTACCGATAAATAAAGGCAAATTGGCGGGAAAAATTTGCAGGATGACGGGCGAAAAACCATCGATCTGGATATTTTGCAATTGGGTGGGGTCAAAAGGCATGTCAAATCTGATCCCCTCCCCTTCAGTCTGCAAATTCAAAGCTTTTTGATTCATGTCGATACCACCAAGGTTTTTAGGCTGGACGTTGACACCTGATGAAGCAGAGACCCCTTGCGGCAGGGTAACATTCAACTTCGTCAGCAATTTCAAGAATTCAGCATCCAACCCGTCCGATGTCAAACGGGTACGGACATCGGCAAGCACTTCATCGCGGTCAAGCAAAGACCCGACGAGCTTTTGCAAAAATTCTTCCGTCTTGGTCAACGGTGTGGTCGGCAAGAAAGGCATAATCAGGTCCTGGTTCATATCAACACCGCTGGGCGTAGTTGAGGCAGAAACGATGGGCGCCGCTGTTGATGGCATATCAGTCCAACTAAATGTTTTGGAAAGGTCGTTAGCGGTCATTTTAAATTGGATAGTCAAGTTTTCTGGATGTGGAAAATATTTAAAAATCGAATAAACAGCTTCCTTATTCGTGAAGCTTTCCCAAACAGATAGACCAGGGAACTGGACATCACGAAAAACCACTCTGACTTTGTCACCCTTAATGTGAGTTTCATTTGGAATTCCAAATCCATAATGTTCAAAAAAGATTTTTATTTTTTCTTTTAAATGAGCAGCAGTCACGCTATCACGCTTCATTGAGTCCAATAAATTCTTGGATAATCCAATAGGCTGGGGAAACCGGGAACTGCGCACCTCAAGGACAAAACCAGGGTTAGGATGCCCCTCGACAATGGCGTGCATTTCCTCAAGGGTCATATTGTCGGTCACCAGCACGACCTCTCTCAAATCCGGAAAACTGTGTAAAAGTTTCATCACCCCGCCGGTGATATGCGAAGGACTGCTAATCACGAGGTACAAAAGCTTTACGCCCCTTAAGTCTTCTAAGTCCTCATCCTCTAAATATCTCTTTGTGTGGTGGATATCCATATTATACCCGTCTAAATGCTCAGGATACCCCTTGAAGACATCGGAGGTAGCAATCGCATAGGTGGCAAAGAAAGCATTTCCTTTTCTTATTTGTTCTTCTTTAGAAAGTGCGGCAGCCGATTCTTGACCCGCCGCTGCCGGTTTAGTAGATTGAGATTCTGCGGGGACTGCGTTTTGGTCAAGCATGGCGAGGCGAAATGCGCCGTAGGCATATTCTGCCTCGACCTTGCGCTGCAGCTCCTCTAAGGATATCATTTCATAATCGGTTGACCTTTTACGTGAAGAGAGGTCATTTTTTATGGCGTCTATACGAACGCTGGTGGGGTCGCGTCCTAAAATTTCTTTCAACTGCCCCAATGTGGCGATCCCTTCAACGTAGGTCGTAGCCGAAGTATAAACCGTGACGCGAAAACCCGAAGAGAAAAGGAATTGAAAAATTTCTTCAAGGATGGGACTTAAAGATTTTACCGCCAGTACGCCTGTTAAAACAATTTCTTTACGGGATTTTTCTGTGACCCCGCCGGTCTTAACAAAAGCCGTAGCCATGTCTCTCAGCGCGCGTTCAACCACCATGTAGCCTTCTGTCCCATATCTCTGTTCCGGAGTGCGGCGATAATGCAAAAAAGCATCAATTAAGCGTTCCAAGCTGGTCGTACGCGTCTCTGTCACCTTTTGCATAAACGGATCACGGCCGGCTTTTTCAACAGCGGTCATCACAACTTTTTCCGCTACGACTGGCTCCGGTTTAATGCGCACAGGCTCATGTCCCTTAGCCATCTGCCTCTCTGGATGAATAATCTCAGAGCGCCGGCCGATCCTCTGTTCCCCTTGCTGGACTGGTGCACCGTAACCGTCTGATGTCTCAACCATAACCGCAGAAAAGTATTTTTCTAACAGTGACCCTAACTGCCGGAATAATTGCCTGGACATAGCCCTCGGCGGGAGTTGGGCAAACCCTTGCCGGAAAGCTAAATGTTGTTTGGCCCAGCCGGCAAGTTTACGAGCTTGCTTTGCTGCAGGACTGGCCGGATGGACCTGTTTTAATAAATCCGCCACACTCCCCTCATAAGCCGCGTCTTCGATTAAGGAAACAATTTCTTCCAGGCGTTCATCTAAAAGCTTCTCGGGCTTCCCTAAATCTTCCTCAATGATGCGCAGTTGTTGAAGGATGCGCTGGGCCGTGGCATCTTGCCTTGACGCCATGATCAGTCTTAAATCCGCCCGCTTTCTTTCCAATTCTTCAGGACTTATAAGCCTTTCGGCCTGCTGCGCTGACTCGAGAGCGACTGGACCATCGACGTGGCGCATGGCTTCCGCGCTAGCTTCCATCGCCTTTGCTTTTTCTGGAGGTGTCAAATCTTCTCGTTCGATCGGATCACGAGGAAGTTTGCTAAAATCATCGCGCATGGTTTTCATCAATTTATAGGCCCGGTACTGCTGGAATAAAATGTCTTCTTCGTCGCGGGTGGTAGCGATAGCTTCACCGATCGCCCGGGCGGTATCAAGGTGATTTAAAGCCAGCCGGAGCGGGTTAACAGCAAAATACGGTTCGATCAAATCAGCAAAATTGCTCAACTGGGCCCGTCGTTCAGCTTTTTTCTGGTCGGAAGTCAGGTGTTTGTTGCCATAAATCCCAATGGCCTGCTGAAACATTTGTCTGGGTGTTAGTGGGGAGCGGGAACGTTCCAAAGCTTGAATAAATCCGACCACATCACCATTAACGATCATGGTTAAAAAATCATTGGTTCCCATTTTGCCCACAATGCTATGCGGATAAAAATGCTGCTGGTTACTTTCCTGCCGCAGGTCCTCCATGTCTTGAATAATAACCGCCAGGTCACCGGGCGCCAGAGGCCACTCCCGGGTCCAAGATGCGTGGCCGGCTTCGTGCGTAAGAGTTTCCCACCACTCATTATTAATAAGCGGGTCTGATCCTACCGCAATGGCCCGGTTTCCTTCCACCCAATACCCTCCCTCATTAGGGTCCTCCATCACTTCCACATGGCCGAGGCTTTCCGGGACGAGAAAATTCACATAATGTTCCATCATATCAAACATCTCGACTTTAACGACCTGGGCGGGACGCTGATAACTCCGCAAGTCTTTCTCAGAAGGCAACGTCTTTGTAGCAGCAAATTTTGTAAGGTAGAGCGTATAAACTTTCTTCACCGTATCGACAGCCGACATTCTTCCCTGCTGACTCGCCCACAATTCAATGGCGCGAAGAAATTCCCGGGTCGTCGGATGATGTTCCGGATTGGCTATTTGTTCCCGCAGCCACAGATGGGCGTTTACAATTACCGCGATGTCTTGGTGCTTTGCCCCTTTGAGAAAATCTTCCGCAATCTGGCTTAAATCTGCTTTGGAATAATCCCCCAGGCGTTTATAAATAACGCGGTTCAACAAAGCGCTGGAGAGTTTTTCGCGGCCGCTGTAATCAATGGAATTGATCGTACCGATCAGGGCAAAGCCTTGATGCGCGTTACCAGTCAAAACATCGTTAAGCCGTCCTTCCAGGAATCCCGACGGGAGAAGGTTCATTTCGCTGATGATGACCACTGACCCTTCTGCCTGGGCTTTTTTGATGGCTTTGACGACTAGTTCCGGGTCCATAGAAGCGGTTAAACGGTAAAATTTTCGTGTCGGCGGTGTCGCTGCATCGACTTTAGGTTTCCCCGTCTGCACCCCATCACCGGGAGACAGATGGGTAAAAATCTGTCTTTCATCCCCTTCGATGACAGCTTCTCTGAAACCGTGTTCATAAAGTTCCTGCATGACCGTCACGTCCTTACCGCGCCCCGATGGGCCCTCGATAATCATCCCGCGCTTTCCTTGCAAAAGAGGAAGCGACCCGGTATCCGCGAGACGCGTTTCCCGCATCCGGACAAAGTCCTGAACATCAGCAACCAAATCCGCAGTTGAATCCGTCAGAGAAAGCCGTGCCTGCTGATAGCGGCCGCCTCTCTGTTCTTTAACTCTTTTAATGCGGGATTGGTCATGTTGGGCGATGAGCACACCATATTTTTCCTGGATGAGATATTGAAAAGCCAGCTGTTCCTGGGCATCGAAGTTTCCTTTATAAAGGCTCCAGGCCAGCTTGACTACATCTGCGGTGGTCCAGTCCGCGGATAAAGTAAGATTACTGCGAGCGCTCAATTCCTGCAGATCACGTAACGACAATTCCAGTCCCGGGTTCATCCGTTGAAAGAAAAAGTGCAGATCAACAATGAGATTGATGAGCTCATCACGTTTGGTCACCGTGGAAGCCACATATTTTTCTGTGCGCTCGAGCATGAAGGCGCTAGAAAATGGTTTAAAATTCACGGTGACCATATAGTTTTCAATCAGGTCCATGAATTTGCGGCCCACGAGACTTTCCTGATTCCCAGTAAAAATGACACGATGGCGTTCGGTCAAAAATTTCTTTTCGCCATTGATCCAGATATATGGCTTTTTGGCAAAGAGACCTTCCAGGAAATTCCAGAAATCTGTTTGGCTGGGTAAATTAGCTTCGTCGACGATCAATAATCCACCATGAGGAAGGGCCGCCCATTCTGCAACAGCCTGATTAAAGACCTGGGTCTGATTGTTTTCGGTTCTGACTTCCACAACCACATCACTCTGTTTAGAATCAGACCCGACGGTGATGGGGCCCACCACTTCACCGTTCTTATAACCCATTGCTTTTGCGACTTCTTCGGTAATATAACTTTTTCCTGTGCCCGGCCAACCTTTCAGCATGATTCCGGGCGTCCGTTTTAAAGCGCGCAAAATACGGTTGACTTTCTCATACCATGTCAAATCCATGAGCGGCAATGTATCGTCAATAGTGATCGCTGCCGAAACATCCCCGGGGATATCAAACCTTTCCCGATAAAAATCCTGCCGCTCGCCGGTGTGTTTCTTGACCAAAGCTTCCTGAATCATCCGAAACATCAGTGAACGCAAACTTTCTGAAGAAATATAAGTTTGTCCGCCGTCCATCATTTGCAGAAGCAAATCAATACTAAAGGCATCAGCCATTTGCCAGAATTTCCCCGGCCAGTTCGCCCCCCAGTCGCCAGGACTCATATTACTTAATAACGCGGACAATTTTTTGCTGTGGATGGTTTTGGGCTGTTGCTGACCGGCGTTAACCCCGAGGGCCAGCCGGACCATAACGAGCATGTAGGCATGGACTTCAGGAACATTTTCATAACTGGGCAAAATCACATTTTCAAATGCTTCCAGCCAGTTGCTCTGGTTATTTTCGAGGTATTGATAGAGCAACCGTAAACGGCTTAAGCTAAAATTGACATTACCGGGGTACGGATTGTCTTTACTTGGCGACGGGATATTTTGGGCAAACAAGTCGCGTAATTTCAGGACACGCTGAAAATCCCGCTGATTAAATTTACCGCTAAATTCCCTCGCCAATATCTCTCCCATCTCCTTATCGGAAACATTCTGGCGGGCGTACTGGCGGGCTGACGCGGCGAGAACCGTTGGCGTGTTGGTCACGATAATCAATCGTCCCGGTAAGTCTTTTAAGAAAACTCGGGTGCCGTTTTCCATAATGTAGCCATTATGCTGGAATGCGGATTCCAGTTTGCGGAATAAAGTCTCATTATTGCCGGAAAGGACCACGGTCTCACCAGCCCGCAATTTTCGCATGACTTCTTTTTTGACCGCGTTGAATTTGATTTGGGAAATATCCTCTGCTGAACCGCCTTCGATGTAGACATCGCCTATCACCTGGCCATAGGAAGTCTCCGACGTGACCGGGAAAGACACCATGCGTTCTGGAAATTCATTTTCCAGGATCGCCAGCATAGCTTCGGTATCATTGGTTTCGACCACAAAAGCCTGTTGTCCTTTGACCTGGTCCAATGTTTTACCTTCGGGTTTAGCAATCGATCTTTGCAAAGCTTCGGAACGCAGCGATTGATAAGCCGCAGGCACAACGACACCAGGCAGCACTTGCACCTCCACAGCGGCGGCGCTGTGCATGATCCGGTGCCAAACCCATTCTTCCAAAGGAGTCGTGACCATGAGGCGGATTCTTCCCTGCTGTGCAAGCACCCCGGGCAATTGCGCCAGACGTCCGTCGACCGTGATTTGCGGGATTCCAAACAGCGCGTCCTGCGTTTCCGGATTAATGACCCAAACCTGGTCATTTTGACTGGCTGAATCGGAAAGAATAATGGTTTTGTTTTCTACGCCTTGGCTATAATCCACAGTCTGACGGAAAATTTGTTGCGGCAAGGCAACGTTATCGCCATTAAATTCCACCTCTCCGGCAATCAGGGTTTTGCGCAATAAGGCTAAAAACTTTTCATCCTGCCAGGGAGCCCCGCGGATCAATAAGGGTTTCTCTGCCTTAGCCGCACGGACTAAAGCTCCTTCTTCAATCTGGATAACGCCGCGTTCATTTAAATAATATCGTCCGAACAGAGCATCCCGCAGCATATGCAGGGCCGATAAATCGCTGCCATCTCCGCTGTCAATTTGCATGTCCCAAAGATCAACGACTATGCCGTCAAAAGGTTCTTCCGGACTCAAAGGGGCGATCGCCACCACTGGATCAGAAAAAGGAATGTCCATGTCCTCTTTTGTGCTGTAACGGGAATAAAAGGTCGCAGGAAATTTCAGGGTTTGCTCATCATTAATAGCGCCGACGACCGTGAGGCTGGCCGCAACGGACAAATCCCGAAAATAGGGATCGCTGTCGAATAAAGAATTAAAAGACTCGACGAGCTTAGAATCGGAGTTTACGTAATCGATAAAAAGGATCCCGCCCTCTTGAATGACTTGGGGCAAAAGCCCCGGCACACGCTGGATATTACCGTCAGCATGGACAATCGTCTGGGACATGGCGCGGCTTAAATCGCTTTCATCTTGAAGCGTCAGACGGAGATATTTTCTTCGCGCTGCCTTGGCCTTGACCCGTAACTGCTGATCGATCGCATCCGGAGATTTGGTTGTTATAAGCGCGCGGCTGTTGCCTCTGACTTTATCGCTCTCATCAACCAAATCTTGCAAAATTTTGTTATCAGCCGCTGGTAAAACCGGCAAGAGGACCTGAGCACTCGCCGTGCCAAGCGGACTGCTGGACACAAAACCGTTTTCGACCTTGAGTCCGGCTGATGCGGTAATCAGAGTACCGGTAATAGCGCTCGAGGCCATCCGACCGAATTCTTCTTTTGATACCTCCACCAAGGTCGTCCTGTCCCACAACACTTTACCGACCACAATCCCGCCGGAGAAATACTTGCGCGGCACGGTTTCTTGCGCTTTTTCGTCATATTCTTCGCGGATATAGTTGTAAACGCCCTTTTTAAACGCGGCGAGATATTGGTCGTATATCTTTTGTTTGACATCCTTGTCTTGGACATCCACACCGGCGATTTTGTTGGCCCCGACGTAAATTTTGCTCAACATTCCGCCCTTGAGTTTGCGCTTAAACCAGGCGGCCATAATCATGGATTGATAAATCTGACGAAGCTTGGTAAAGTTCTTGCCCTGGTTGATTTCTTTTTCAATTTCCGGAAGCACGATTTCCCGCACCACCGACTCGGAAACCTCATTGGAATCCTTAGAAAGAGCATTCTCCTTGAGCGCCACATAATCGCTATCGAGCATGACTTTCAAATGGCTCTCGGTAATAAACGCCGTCGACCCGCTTTCATAAACCTTGGCATAGCCGGGCATGATCCAGACTTTGTTAAACGTGCTGACGGGAATATCCACATCGCCGAACTTTTCGTATGCCTTCTGATGCACCCGCTCCCAAAAGTTTTTGCCAAGCTCATGTTCGGGATAAATCAAGGACGCAGTCAATTGCTTGAGCAAATAATCCTGCGCCAAAAGGTCGCGGCCCATTTCGGTCCCACCGAATTCTTTGGGAATAATACGGTCCTTTTCACCTGTAAATCCTCACTATGTTAAAAAACACTTTACCCTGTCCGTCGACACTATTAGTCGACGATATAATGTGCCTTCTGCTGTCACTTGCGTCGTACTTAAAACAATCTTTTACTTCTATCAGATTTTACAA
>JANPFV010000103.1:0-31010 GCA_031423615.1 Candidatus Omnitrophota bacterium | reverse complement strand
AAGGTCATCTTCCATTTTTTATCCGCTATCAATTCTTTAGAATTTATAGTTGTAATTATCAGTATTTCTCCGAATGGTGCATCCATTTTTTCCTCCTGTATATTGTTTATTTTTAAACTGACATTTTTATATCAATGATTAATCATAATACGCCCACAAAAAAATAAAACCCCGACGGGACTTATAAATTCCCAACGGGGTTTGATAATAAGAATTTATTGTGAATAAGAATACCCAACAACAATCCTCCTCATGAAGCGGACTTGATTATCCAGGCAAAATCTCTAATTTATATTTTTATAATATCACATGATCAGTGTGCCCCCATTACAAATCCATTTTTATTTTTCCACACTATCCAAATATTCCGAAGGATCAAAAACTACAATACCTTCTTTCTTTGCCACATCTCTCATTTTGCAATCATTGGTAATAATTGGATACGCATTTAATTTTGCTACAACTAAAAATATATGATCGCCTGATTTAATGTGTTGAAGATCAACATTACTGTATTTCTTAATAAAATCTTGATCGATGTGAATGAGTTCGATTGGATACGTCCAATTCCCCATAATTGGATTACCTTTAAACGTCTTATCTATTCTTTCTAGTCGTCTTAGCGTACACCAAATCTCGAACCAAGCATGGGCTGGCATAGTTATTGTTTTACTTTTCTCAACCGTCCAATCAAGAAACTTGCGTGAAACTTCATAAAATTCTGACTGTTTATCGAATGCATCAATAAACACACAAGAATCCACTATAATTTTCTCAGTCATAGGAATTTTATCCACTATGCTATCTTCTGCTTATTTTTCTGATTTGTTTCCCAAATGGGTTTTAGAAAATGTGTGCCGCGTCGTCCGTAAGTATCACAAATAGCCTCAGCATCTTCCCAAACACCCTTTTTATAAATCCTATCAACTAACAACACTATATTTTCCTGCAAGAATATTGGTGTGCCATAATTTAAGATCTCTCGATAAATCTTCCCAATCCTTTTAATGCTTTCTGCATCCTCAAACTTAATCAAATATTCAATAAGAAATGACGACTCATGATAGCGTTCTACATAAGGGGCTGATAAAAGAATCCATTGTTCCTTCTCGTCATCAATACTCTTCAAAAGAATCGTTAATTTAACGATATCTCCTAAGAATTCACCATATTTATCGCCGAGAATAATTTTAACCTGATCTTGTTCTCGATAGATCCAAGACCAAAACTCAAGAATCTTATTCTTTAAATTCTCTGCATGCTCTTTATTTTCATCAGTGGCGCCTTCCCTCACTGATTTATCCGCTTTTGCCCAGAAGAATCCCGCCACGCTTATCCATCTACTAGGTTTGGCTAAAGAGCCCGCTTCTTGCAGCATTTTCCAGAATAAACTCAATTGTCCGTCACTATTCTTTTCCTGCAATAATTCTTCATAATACAAATAACCAAAACACAAATGCTCAACCAAACTTTCCTCAATACGTTTTTCAAAATCTCCATAGCCAAGGGCTTTTAAATAATGCAATCTCATCGCAGAATATAAATGTTTAGGAAGATGTGCACTGCACAAATATCCTTCCATAAACATCGACCACTGGAAATCATCTAATACTCCTTCTTGAGTAAAAGCTACTATCTTAGTGTCCACATACTGTTGATCTAAGTGCCTTAAATTAAGGATGTACCTTCCTAAGAAAATGTAAGCTTCAATCCCTTTCTCAAAGAAGCGTTCGTATTTATTTGTTCCCCAGGCCATGGGCTTTTGATGAACACGCGAAACATGCAAAGAAAAAATAATATACGCCTCAATGAGTTTACCCAGAGAAGTATTAATGGCATAGTTAATTGCGCTACGTTGAGTGTCCGGCTTCTTCTCTCCTTTTACATAAGGCAGAAGGGTATCAAAGATTTGCTCCACTTTCTCAAAATTATCATTTTCAAACGACCTCTTATCATCTCGGCTACCATCCTCCACCAAATCAACAATCGCATCTACCAGCCAGATATATTTTCCTTTAAATGGACCGCTATCTTCTCCCTGCACACTCGTGCTTTCATCCATGAATGAAGGAGATTGAATATAAAGTAAACAAAATTCAAGGACCTTGGGCCAATCTAATGGAGTTCCTGCCCTCCATGCATCCCTTAAGCCCCATAAGACCGCATTAACATAGCGCTGCAAACCACTCTGATTAAACAAAGCGATCTCGTCTGTAAATCTCTTTGGACTTTCTTTAACCGCTGCTTGAAGAGCTTCAGCTA
Organism: Candidatus Omnitrophota bacterium; assembly: GCA_031423615.1. Classification (GTDB taxonomy): domain Bacteria; phylum Omnitrophota; class Gorgyraeia; order Zapsychrales; family JANLHA01; genus JADLGJ01. The sequence goes on along the minus strand of JANPFV010000103.1, from coordinate 28,748 downwards.
ATCCTTCCCTATCGGGCTTTCCTTCAAAAGTACCTTCCCAAAAATCTGCTCCTTTAAACTCTTTCAAATATTCCACCAAATCAGCAATAGGCTTACTCGAAATTTCGTCTTTCGATAAAGAAGATTTATGGACAACCAATCCATCCATAAAGGTCGAACGGTCGGGCTCGTAATCCTTGCCGTCTTTGGGTTCTGCTTTCTCTTTGGCTTGGCGATAAACATCGATGAAACTAGGATTATCTTTTAACGGTGAAAGCCATTTATGTTGCCAGTGGGCAACCGCCTTGGCCCCCTTCTCTACATAAAACTCTGGCACGTCGTCTATTAGGCTTTTTATTTCCTTCTTGAGTCCATCATCAAACTGAACATTCTGATTAAGGAGGACATCATATATTTCAAGTTCATAATCAGACTCATGCAACGGATTAGATTTAATCTTCAAGAATTGACTAAACAATCGGCCATACTGACTCCAATTTTGGTTACCAAAGAATAGAACTAATCTTCTGAAAATTGAGAAACGATATTTATCCGTTAAGAATTCTTCTAGAATCTTTATTCCTTGAACCGGATCATCCTGACACTTGACTAATAAAATATCCCGCAGAATCACAATTAGGATTTCTTCCGCATCAGTGGGATGAGTGTGGTCATTGTCCGCTAAAGATTTGAACCATATATATGAATGATCGTCAAAAAGACCATCAAATAAGAACCCAAGCTTTTTATCTAAATCAGGGCAGGTCATCCAATCAACCTCACCGGGCAACTGGTTCTTTACAGTGGCAATAAAATGTTCTTTGCTAAGACTATTGATAGAAAATTGCTTTAACTCTCTCTTTGGAGAATCCGTATTCTGTAACATCCAGAGGTTGTTCTTTACGTCCGCACCTTCTATTTGATCTTTCGTATACTGCTTAAAGGAACAAGAATATATATTTTCTTTGAAAACCACCTCTTCTTTACCTACAGCCTCCTCAGGCACCCTTGATACTTCCATACGATAGAAATTATCTTCGACTTCCAAATAGGCATAATAATCTTTTTGTTTATACTCCAGCGCCGTCTTTAATTTATCCGCGATCCCCAATATTGTTTCAATGGAACATTTGGAACTGATCTTTTTATTGTATTTCTTAAAGGAATCCAATATCCAATACGGCTGCCATCGTAAAATAGCACTCTCTCTCCCTAAAGAAGAAACCTCTTTCTCATTAGGTCGGACCTTAGTTATCACATCAATGATTATTTCGGCATATTTAATCGTCGAATCACTCTCAAGAAATTTTCCTAAGAGATTTCTTCCTATATCGCTTACAGCCAAATCTCCACCTAGAGGATCTGTCCACTTAACAATCCATGCCCTAAGGTCATATTTAGCCTTAAATGCTTCCTCAAGAATTAATATCGGCAGATTATTAATAATCTTTACAGAATACCACCACACATAATGATTCTTCGTATCCCCCGCAGATTTAACGATATTATCAATGATCTCTAGTAACTCTTTACCATATTCTTCATTCTTCCCATCTTGGGCAACCTGCATCGAAATGCGTTCTAAATAATCTAAAACATTAGGCGCGGCTAATATTTTCTCAAAAGAAAAATATCCTTCTTCTTTCAAAGGATAAAACCACTTCGTATCCCTGGCTTCTTTAAAAAACCAATTATTGTATACGCTATCTTCTTTAATCCTTTTTAACAAAAGGACTTCTTTAGAGTTTAACATCGCTAAATTCCTCAGTCTTAGGATAGAACCCAGCTTGAAGTTCAAAATTAATCTTCTTTACCCATGAATCGATAACATCGTAAAGACGATCATATCCGTTAACATCTAAATAATAACCATGGGCATTAATTCCAAATGCCTTACGGAAATATTCCTTACGAATTCTTAATAAATTCGCATCTCCCAAATAAGCGCTTACCAATACATGATGTTCCTTGGTCTTTACAATCAATTCCCGCAAGACTTCAAACTCTTCCATCCCATAGCCAATAAAAATGACAGTGTATTCATTAAAAATCTTCTTTAAAAATTTAGATAAATCTGACCCTGGAGAGTAGTGCTTTAAATAATTAATCATTGTAATAATCGAATAGTTCTCAGCATTCTGATAAGACCCATGAATCTGATAAATCGCATTTGTTATTACTGGGGCGCTTTCTTGAAAGCCTGAAGCTACGTGGGTCGGTTTATCTTTCTCTAAATCCACATGTGTTCGCTCCAACGCATTCCAATACTCATGATCTAAATTTGGCGTAACCTTTGGCATATTAAGTTTTACTAAAATATCATACGGATTTCTATCGATACCTGGACGAGGGGTAAAATGTCCTTTATAAAAATCTTTCGAGTGCTCAGGAGGAAGTATATCGTGGAAGATTGATAACTTTTGTTTGGGGCTTATATTCTCGGATTTAATTCTTTCGGCTTCAACAAAAGTAATATGGCCGCTTTTATATAAATGGTCTATGCCATGATTTGCTAATTCCGCCCATAGAGGTATGCCTAATAATTTAGAAACTCCCGCCCCAACAAATACTGCCATGGGTTCTTTTCGGGCTAATTGTTCTCGCAGGGAATCGGGCAATTCCAAATCATCAGCAATAACAAATAAAGATAAGACATCTCCAATAAAACCATCATTATTGATGACTGCTTTAATACTGTCTTTAATGCTATCGATGGAGTTTATTTCTTTTTTAAGAAGATATTGTTGCGTAACATCTATTGGATTCTCAAACAGCGCCTTTAAAAGATTGATTTGCTGCCCATCAGATACATTGAAGGACTGAAAACATGATTGGATCTCTCGTTTAAAAATTGATTTTCGCATTTTGTTAAACTATCCAAACTGTTCTGTGTAAAAAATAATTCAATCTTAGTATTTAAAAAATTCTTAAAACCTGTCTCTATCTCAAATGTAATACTTGGAAATATTCTTCGTTCCCTGATTGGCATACTTGCCTGAGTCCGTATCCTCATCTGCCTTATACGGTATCTTCCGTGTTATTCCCAAATGACGAAGCTCCTGACGGATTCGCATGACATCCTCTTCATCTGTCCAATCATGGGTGTATACGCAGATAACCTTGGTACTTGAATTTGTTGCATTGGGATTATCTTTGGCAGTCGCGACTTTTGATATTTTTCCTAATCTTCCTGCTTCAGTTGCCAATTTAATTTTAGACCAGACATTGTCGATCCGTCCAGTTGGAACAAAAATCAGCCACTTGCCGCCATTCTTTGAATGCAGTGGATACGTTCCTTGTTTACGTTCAGCGAAAATCCAATATTCATCAGTGACTTGAGATGGATTTGGTTGCATCTATTTCATACCCCAACATTTTATACGTTTTCAATCGCCGTTGAAACATTCTTTCTAACACTGAGACTCCAGCGTCAACATAATCAAAGATTTGAACATCCTGTTTATCCTTATGATACCGGTGAAGGCGTCCCGCATATTGAACAATTTTTCCCTTGAATGAACTGGGCATGGTCAGAAAAAGAGTATTCAATCGCGGCTCATCAAAACCCTCCCCGATATAAGAACCTGTCGCCAAAATGGCTTTGCGGCAATTGTCTGGACAATCTTTGATTTGTTGAAATATTTCACACCTCTGCTTCTGCTTAATACCTCCATGTAAAATTGCCAAAAATTCCAGCTTATCCTTCAACAGCTCTGCCAACTTTTCCAAATGCTCACGACGTTCTGTCAGGATCAAAGGAAACCTGCCTACGTCTAAGACATTGATAATGTCATCAATGATCAGCCGGTTACGCTCATCACTTTCAATCATTCGACTGGAAAGATCAACTATTTTTGAACCCTCTATCCATGGATAAGAAAAGGTTGTTGTTCTTGGAATAACGATTGAGCTAGAAATATGAGCGGTCATGTCTTTTTGTTTAATCCGGTGACAAATCGGCCCGCACTGCATGTGGATAATCGGCTGATGACCGTCTGCCCGATAAGGCGTTGCTGTTAATCCTAATACATACTTGGCTTTTGCCTGAGTTAAAACCTTTTCAAACGAAACCGCTCCTACATGATGGCATTCATCAACAATAATAAAACCATAATTGGCAATGCCATCATAAACGCCCTCTGCCAAATCTAAACTCTGCACCATGCCAACATCAATATTTCCCGTCGCTTTATTCTTGCCTCCCCCAATTTGACCGATTGCCTTTTTATCAATACCTAAGAATGAAGATATCTGCAACCGCCATTGATCCATAATAGGTTTGCGATGAACAAGGATTAAAACATTAGTCTTACGTTTAGCAATAGCCGCTATGGCTAATACGGTTTTGCCTGTTCCGGGTGGGGCTACAAAAACTCCGAAGTCAACATCAAGGACACCTTCTAATGCTTTTTCTTGTTCCTCATTAAGTGTGCCATCAAAATCAAAATTGGTTTCATTGCCAGCAATACGTTTATCTTCAATGTTTAATTTGATGTCGTATTCTTTAAGCAATGCTTGCGCATCCTCCAGACATCCACGGGGAAGAGCAAGATAACCGTCGACAATCTCCGCGCAACAAATAACCCGCGGGGTTGCATGCGTTGAAAAACGCATCCGTTGTTTCTTATAAAATTCTGGATTCTGAAATGCCGCTAAATGTTTTAACTGATTATACAAAACCGAAGGGCCTTGGCCGGTCTTAATATAAATGCGATTACCCAAAACAGCATTGATCGCCTGAGGCAACTCTTTAACATCAACCTTAAATCGTTTTTTACCGGAAGGCAGGCGCATCCACGGCTCATCATCTTCCTCAACAGGACTTTGACGTGCGGCAACCACCTGCCCCGTCTTGACTGCTTGCTCTGCTATTGCTTCAACTTGTACGTAAGACATTTTCTTAATCGATAATAAAAATTGCCATTGATCCATGTACGGCTTTCCATTTCTATCAATAAAAAGACTATTACCATTGGCCATTGCCTCTTTTTGAAAAGGCAAAGCAATCAGATTTCCAAAACCGCCTTTAGGCAATGTGTCTTGACTAGGGAACAAGCGGTCATAGCTCTTCATATCCATTTGAAAACGTTTGGACATGCTTTGCGTGATCAAGAAACTCCCCAGCCGTCTAGCTGTCACAGCAGGCACCGCTTCACTAAAGAATATCCACACATGACCACCATTTCCTGACCGAGAACGCTCAACAGCGGCTGGCACACCTTCTTCAGAACAGGTCTGCATAATAGCCCGCACATCATCCATCCAATGTTCTTTGTCGAAATCCATGGCCAAAAAATAACAACTTTCATTTTTGAGCATTGGGTAAACGCCCATGACCTGAGCACTCGTTAAATGTTGTTTAATTGCTGTTTCATCCAGTGAAAGAAAACCTTGGTTGGGACACTCAGAACACTTGATGGCAGGCTTACGGCATAAAGCACGATCCCATTCATGTTTACAAACAGGACTATAGCCACGCTTACCGGTTTTATTGTTTATCCAAAGATTGGCGTGAACATCATCACGGCCGCGGAAATAACTTTTAAACAATGCGACCTTATCTTCGAAAGTTTGATTGTTAACTACTGGACCAATCTGCTGTGGGGTAATTTGAGAAAGGGACTGTAATTTAGCGAGGCTTTGATTTTTGATAGTATTAAGCAGGGCGATTTGCTCATCAATTTTCTTTATTCGTGCTTCAAGAGCGCTTCGTTGTGGATCATGATTATTTTGCTCGTCGCTTTTATACACCTAAGCTCCAAGGTTCTTCCGTCCATTTTCGGTTGTCACATACTTTTGCCGAGAACTTCTTGGTTTATCCGGAATAGTCAAAGCTAATTGGCCATCGTCAACTAATGGCCTTACATATTCAACTAAAACATGCATCCTATTTTTTAACCCCAAATGATCAATGATTTCCTTTAAAGAACGTGAATTCACACAAAACTGAAGAACATTCAACTTGCTCGGTACTTGCATGGTACTTGCATGGTACTTGCCCGACATTTGGCTGGTATTTGTGCGATTCTTTACTACCTTTTCCTCACCAATATTTTTTTCCAAAAACGACAGATGAATCGGAAACTCGACCATCAAAAAACTGCGATGTTTATCCGTATGAAACACCGGCAACGGAGATTCATTCTTCTTAAGAGCCTTAATCATCTTCGGGATGCCCGTCCCTCTGCCTTCCGTTAATTCCAACTCTTTTAGGAATTCTCCCACGCGACGGTTGAGACATCGATGGGAAGCAAGTTTCAATGATTTGATGTCTTTTGCGGAAATCGACCGATCCGGCCCCGGAAAACTATTGATGGTGATACTATCCGGCAGAACCCTCACCTCAACCGGCTCGCGTATTTCGTAAGACCGGTGGTACACGGCATTGCAAATAGCCTCTTTAAGCGCAGGATAAGAATAGTTGTAAAATCGATCCGCCTCGGGGCGGTCTGAACGCTTATGGACTTTTTCTTTTATGACCTGCCCCTCAATATATGCCAATGCCTCCCTTAGCATAATATGCACCGGCCCCTTAAAAATCTTCTCTGTGAAATCATCCGCGCCTAGCCCTTCGGGAAAATGCACAACATCAATTTGAGCCTGTGGAAAATATTTCTGCGGATCAGAATTGAAAAACATCAATCCCACATTTTTTGGGCGCACGTGTTCATTAGGCCCGTCTGCCAAATTCATAGACCGGCAAAGCTGAAGAAAATCTATCTTCCCCACTTCTTCAAACAGGTCGCTTCCTACTTGTTGAAGATACGCACGGATAAGACCGAGATCCAGCTTCTCAATCTCAACCGAACGGTTTGGGCGATCATCAAAAGGAACTGTCGCGGCCATCCCTAAAAGCTCTTTCTCATCCTGATCCTTGGCGGCGACTGTGACGCTTCCCTTACGAATATAATAACGATAGCCCTTATTTTTCTCAGATAATGAAATCGGTGCTTTATACGGGCGCACCAGCCCCGCGACCGCCCACAAGACAAGGATGTTCTTTTTCTGATAGACCGTAGGGAATATGATCGGATGATAATCCGGATGGATCCGGTGACCAAGAGCAACAATCTCTTTTTGGATCCTATCAATATCCTTACTGGAAAGGCCGCGTGGTGGAAAGACTGGCCGACCATCCTTCTCAGCAACACCCAGCACAATATATCCGCCGCCCAAATTATGAAAATCATTGGCAAATGCGCACAGCGACCGTAAAACACCATCGGGATTCCAGCCCTCTTTAAACTCCAATCGTTCCCACTCAACGGTCTTGGCATTCAAAAGATCATCAATATTAATTGGAAGGTTCATATTTTTCGCTCTCTTTCAAATCATTTCTTGATTCTGACCCAAACAGTTCCATCCACACGAAATTGTTCAATAATGCCTGTATCTGTCATCAAGTAACTCTTTTTAAGAATCTCCTGAATTCTAACACCTTTACTCTTTAGATTTTCAAATACAATTTGAGAAAAATCACCATTTTTTATAGCTCCATTTCTCAAAGCATTTAGAATCTCCTTTTCAATGATCGCATCTGGGCTATCGCTTTTTAGATTCACAATATTTTCATTCACTTTAGAACTAACAGAATTTACTGTGGGAGATTGTTGAATCACGGGCGTTAATTCTTTCTTTGAAATCCCTTCTGCGTCGCTATGCTCTGCAATATTAGCCGTCTCAAGGATTGTATTTATCCCCAAATCCTTTAATTTCTTCCATAAACTCTCAAGGGATTTTTCTCTATTTCTATAGAAAGCACTTCCAGTAACACGCCAAAACTCCCATCCGGCTCTTCGCAATTGTCGCTCACGAATCTGATCTGCTTCCCAATTCTCAAGCGTGTGATACTGGTCTCCATCACATTCCACAGCAAGCCGCGCATTATCACCTTGCACTACAAGATCAATCCGATATCCAATAACTGGATATTCCGGGATAATTTGATAACCACGGTCAATCAAAATATTCCCTACATCAAAAGAAAACTGAGAAGCCCTCCCAGCATTAAATTCGCGCTTCAATATTTCTCGTCCTGCGTTCAATTCTTCAGTCTTAGGATGATAAAACCAATTCAGAAGCTTGTATCTCCAGTCCTCTGGATTTCTGAATTCCTCTACAGGAATAGAGTGAAATAAAAACATCTGATCACGCGCCCGCGAAGCCGCAACGTTAAATCTTCTCTTTGTTCCTTCATCAGCCAAAGCTCTAACCACATCATCTAAGTTATTTGAATCAAGCGCTTTGACCATAGAAAGAAACATAACATCCCTTTCATCGCCTTGAAATTCATACGCATCACCGCAAGCAATCCGCCTTTCCTCAATAACCCTTTCATCGAGACGTTTTAGAATCAGTTCTTTAATATATTTTGCTTGGTCTTGTGCCAATAATGAGATGATACCAAATGTGCAAAGATGTCCGTCGGGACGCCTTTGATAATTTGGATTATTAATACACTCAATAAGTTTTTCGACAAGGGCTTCGGCTTCCGGAATATTTACTTTATTGTTTGTATTCTGGTACCCTTTCCCCACAAGAACTGGAACTAATGGCGGTCTCAATAAACCTTTGGGATGCGGGTATCTCAAAGGTTTCAATTTCCCTTCATAGATATGATGATTACTAAATGCAATGATTTCTGGCACACATCTAAAATGCTCGTTCAATTGAATAATATTGGAGAGCCTAATTTTTGCGAGGTCAAACAGGCTTGATGTTACAGAGAAAGTATCCTTAAATGGAATATCGAATAAAAATCTCGAAATAAGTTCAAAAACTTTCTCTTGATCTTGGAATATCCCAGCAGGACTAATTTGTTCAGGATCACCCACCACAAGAAGTTTCTTGCCCAAATATCCAATCGTAATACCTCGGATGTCGCACTGACTGGCTTCATCGAAAATAACGACATCAAACATACCCGCTTTCGGGTCAGAAAACATTTGAGCGGCACGATGAAGCGGCATAATCCAAACTGGCACAGCACTCCTCGCCTCTTTCAATGCTTCTTGCGCTTGACGAAGATGTGTGTAGGCGTATTTTCCAGTTCCCTTGCCGTATTTCTTTATCTCATGCGACCACGCCATAAGGGCATCGCGCTGTTTCTTTGTTACTTTGTCAATCTGTCTCTGCCAAGCAAGAATAGTAATCAATTCAGCATTAAGTTGTTCTTCTTTCTTAGTCAACCTTCCTAGACGGCTTTGTAAATCATCAATATCAATGTGGTCATGAATGTGGTCAAGCCAAGATTGCAATCTTGCTATCTTCCATGCGAGTTTGAGATTTCGAGGACAGTCAAATTTCTCTTTGCGATCTGCTAAATCCGTAATAAATCGGCATAGATTAGGAAGATTTTCACGAATTGTTTTAGTCAATCCATTCAAGGCAACAGCTTTTTGCTTCTTCTCAACGAGCAATTTTAATTCATCTAGTGAAGTATTCCAGCCGGTTGTATTTCGTTTATCGATAGCAACGAGCAACTTATCGCATATCGGATGCTTATTGCCATTGATAGAACCTTCGATTTTATTTCTCCACTGATATAAAAGAGATTCTAATTTCTCAAGCTCTGTCTTCGCTATAAAAGACGATACAATGTCACTGAGCCTTTCAACGTCTTTAATTTCGGCAAATGACAAATTGGAAAGCTGCTTCGTCTTTTTACAAAACTGATCGATAACAGAAAAATTGTCATAATAATTGACTACGCCGTGGAGTCCGGAAACTAAAAGTTCTAGCCTAACCATATCCTGCTGGATATCTTTCCAGTCTAATGATGTCTTCATGTTCGAAAAACTTTGTTCCAATAAAATTTGAATTTCTTTCTGCGCTTGTTGGATAAGAATACTTTGATGTAAAATTTCCAGACGATCTTTATCTTCGGGTGCACGGCCATCAACCTTATAGTTCTCCAAAACTTTCTTTACATTTGATGGTAATAATAATTTCGTAAAACCATTGATCCTTGGTTCCTTTATAGTCTTTTTCTTTAGAACAAGAATTGCCTCTAAAACATAATCCGAAGGTATTGCTACTGTACAAGTAATTTCATAGCCAATGATGTTCGTATTATTCTTTCCTATCAGTTGAATTCTTTGAGTAATCTTCCCTATGATCGCATTCCACTTTTCTCTCTCATTTTGACTTAAAACACACAGCTCAAATATTTCACGTTTGTAGTCTTCTTTTAAAGAAAGGAGGACTTGCTTCGCATTGGTTAGATGCTCTAAGAGAATTTTAAATTCATGTGGTTTAGCGTCGGACTTAAACGCATCAAGAATGTTATGCACCGTTTTCGCTTTTGCACTTAAATCTCTATAGGTCGAGAAAGTTTCTTCAATGCTATTTTCAGGCGGGAAATTGCATGTTTCAGGCATTTCAAATTTATGTAAATCTCGATCCTCTAAATCCAGTTCGGTCAATAGTGAATAGAAAGCCATCAAATCTTGTTCTTCAAAGCTAGGTTCTTTTTCAAAGTGAATCCGATCCGTAAACCATTGAAGTTCCTTAGCCTCTTTATATTGACTAACAAATTTTGCTGCATCAATTGGTTTAATCTGCTCTCCATAGATTTCAATTTTTGCGCTTGAGTCAGTAAGAATGTATTGTCTTATCTGGTTTGCCAGCAGTGCTTTTTCTTCCCTTACCCGTTGCAGGTCTTTTCTAAGCCGTTCTGCGTTTTGTTCGCTAAATTTGGTATGTCGTTCACCCAAGTTAGAACTGATTTCTGCAATCGATTCTTGTAACACTTGGTCACGCTTAGCCGTTTGATGTAACTGTGAAACAGCAAGGCTTCGGATGTTTAACGGAAGCTTATCTCTTAAAACTTCGAGCGCTTTGCTTGTTTGGGATGTAACAACCACGGTCTTCCCTTGGGCTAAGAATCGCGAAATAAGATTTGCGATAGTATGACTTTTTCCTGTACCCGGTGGGCCTTTAACCACAACTCCATAATGCGCATCAAGTCGTTCCGCAATTCTTCTTTGTTCATCATTCCAAGGAAGAGGAAAAAATAATTCGGATTCTTTTAAAGAAGTTTCAGCAATCCTCTCGGATCCATCTTCATTTGCTACTCGTTTTTCCTCTTTATAGTTACCAACTAAATCAGTAATAAATTCGGTCGGCTCAGCAGAGTTTTGTTCAATATCTCGTCGAATAATGCCTGCATATTTTGACCAAAAGTCATTTGTGCGCTTTCGAGCAAATATAATAGGAGCATTCCAAACGCTTAAGGCTGATGTAACCTCCGGGGCTGACACAAGTTGACTATCAAAACGGTCTTCGCTTGAAGTTGAAAGTGTATTAATCAAGAATTGTGTCTGTGACTTGAGTGTTTCAAAATGCCAGAAATCAAAAGGATTCGCATTAATTCTGTCCGACCAAGTAATCAAATCAATTTCGGCAGGATTATCCATCTCGAACAAAGATGAAATCTCTACAAATCCTTTAAACATCTCATCAGGAGAAATTTCAATTACCCTTTTCTCAGCGATAAAATTTAATGTTAGAGGAGTTAAAAAAATAGGTGAATAAATACTTCCTACACCATTATGTTTCCATGTTAACAAGCCTTGTCCCCATAGAAGCTCATAACTATCACCTTCGTTCTTCAAAAGAAGGCGTAGCGCATAAAGTTGATCGTAAAGCAAATTGGCTTTATGGACTTTTATTACTTTTTCTGACCACTCCTTCCATTCATTTTCAATATAGTCGTTAAGAAGGCTTGCTAATTCTGGGTGCTCACTAAAATATTCTTCGACATATCTTTCCTTTATAGCTTCGGGTAATTTGTTTGGGCTTATGACAACCCAATCCTTAAGCAAAACAGGCAAGGCGTTCTTAAAAAGCGAATCTTGAGTAAATTCTTTTCTAAATTTATTAAATTCCCTAACACGCGCAGGATCGATATCAAAATTTATTTTTCGATCTACTTTTTCTTTTGCTTTTGGTATTTCTAAAGGGCTAATTTCGTGTACCCATTCCTTTAGGGTATCGGGCAGGGGTGGGGCAGGACTTATATTCTTCTTTTCTACGCGAAGCCAAACATCATTCTGATCAATCTTACTATCACCATCCGTTGTATTATCTTCAAATTTTTTAATATATAAATTCTCTACGTCATCCGGTAAATCTGCCAACCACCAAGGAGAAGGAGCTGCAATAGTAGATCGAAAATCCCTAACAATAATATCATCGAGGGAAAGCACTTTTTCTAGATACGTAAAAAGCCTAACTACTTTGTTTTGTAAATCTTTTTTTTGTTCTTCGGCCATAAATTATTAAACCATCCTCATACGTTTCTTCTCGAGTTAATGAACCTCTCCAAATCCTCCGACTTAATACGCCACTTGCCAATTTTTACGGCCTTGATATCTTTTCGTGCAATGAGATCCCGCACCCATTCCTCGGTGATATCAAACTTTTTTGCAACTTCGGACACGGTCAGATATTTACTAAAGTCTTCCATATTCGACACCTTGGTCATAAGTTTAACTCAATTTAACCCTATCCATAGAAATCCTTACAAGTCCGTATTCTATTGTTATCCTTGTCCTGCGTCAAATAGAATTTAGAAACCAAGGTTCTTGATTTAATTGATCATTATCCAAGTAATGAAATTATCCTTCTTTTCTTTAAAAATTTCTCACAATACACATCGATATCCCTCTCCTTCGAGAGCATAAACTTAAGAAAACTAATGCCCTTATATTTGCATGTCTGGTAAATGCTCATTATCTTAAGATATTCCTCCATACGAGACTCCCTAAAAAAAGTAAGATTCTTATTCTTGTGTGTGGCCAACAATTTTATGGCATGTTCAACAGCGTTGTTATTCCACGCAACATTATCGTGATTCAAGAAAAGAAACAGCTTCCCTTGATTCTTAAGAAATCTCCTTTGATATTGCTGCGCAACCTCAGAGCTATACTCTTTTGAAAAGACATTTTCTAAGAAATGATCCGCTTTCTTGTTATATTTTCTTAAATGTCTATTTTTAAGCCCATACTTATCAACAGCCCCCACAATCTCTTGTAGCAGGACAGTAAAATCTTTTGCCATACCTTTAAATTCATCATCAAAAGGATTTTTCAATAAATCATCGTTAAAATCCCTGATAAAATGAAGCAAACATTTTTGCTGTAAACAATTTAAAGCATCATAAGCGTTGTAAAAGTCCGTAACCAAAATCCCCTTATAGTTTAAAAGATATTCTTTTATAAAATCTCCCTCACGTGTTGGTCTATAAATAGATATCGTCTCAACGGTATTGGTCAAAACCCAGGCATACCCGGACTCGTATCTCATGTTAATCGGCGTCTCATCAACATAAAGGACGGGGCTACTCAGAATCACCCTTTCAATATTCTTAAAAGTTTCCTGATAATAATTCATTATGTACGATTTGAACGTATGCGCGTTAGTCTTTGCTACACTCAACCCGAAAAGTTCGTTAAAGTCTGAAGTTATTTGCCGAAAACTCTGGCTCTTTACGATATGTTGATACATAGTCCATGCCATTAAATCATGCCCGTATTTTCTTTCCACATTCCTATACCAAGAGGGAGTAAATGTTTTACTGCATTGAGAACAATAATAAAAATTTGAATTCAACTGTACAATCCATCTTTTCACTCCCGTTTGAGAAAACTTAAGATCAACGATCTTTTTCGATAAACTTTTAACAATTTTTTTGGCAATCTTACCACAACGTATACAGACTTCCTTCTTTGGCGCTGGCAATGACACACTCGGTTTCCCTATATATACCCTGCCTCGAGACCCGAGAACGCTTTTGGCATAATATTTCTTCAAATAAGAATTCGTGCGGACATGGACTCGTTCTCTTTGATAATCAAAATGCGCACATTTATTTAACGCTTCAAATTCAGGTAATGCAAACTCACCAATACAAAACTTAAAAATAGATTTCTTTCTCAGATCATCAACAAAAATAACATCTGATGATTTCTTGTTTGAATCTTCTTTCACCACCATACAATCAATAAACTGTTTAACTTTCAATAACGCATAACAGTCTTCCGTATTGTACCGAATCAGCCTCTCTCGATATTCTTCTGTCCCTGTTATTTCCCATCTCGTACGCCAAACAATACTTTGAATACCCGAAGCATTTTTATCGCTCCATTGAAAACCTAAATACTGAGCAATATCCTTAAGGCCATTTGTATAAGTGGGCATATAAACATTATCAAAGAATACCGCGAGAAGATTAAATGACCTCGACAAAATCATGTCAATATCATCACCTGAAACTCCCGGCTTTTTCTTCATTCGCTTTAAATACGACGCTTCATAATTCCCATAATGATATAAAACATAATCATCATACCGCTTAAGGACTTCAAGACATTTTAGAAAAATATCGACTTCATCTTCGGGATTGTTTGCCCAGAAAGAATACTCTTCAACTTTCCCAGCTATTACCACAACCAGACTTGCCAGATAAATAAAAGAACTCTCTTCTCTTCCTTCGACATCAAAAAATATTTCTATCGGCTTTTTGAGGAGAGCTGGAGCCCCATGCACATACACTTTCCTGTCTCGGATAGCCAACGCCCTTAATGCAACGGAATGGGGTCTTCGATAGTTTTCCGGCGCCTTTCGTCTTCTTCTCGGACGGAAAGTATATGAAAGCTGTGTTAAAGTAAAAATCCCTTTCTTGTTTTTCTTTATAACCTCCTTGGCGCCCATGGTTCCAAGCAAGCTAAGATTCTCTTCTTTGATCGCTTTTTCACGGCATCTTTCTCTGAATTCACATATATGGCAATGATCGTTAAGAATGTGCTTCGGAGGATTGGCCACACAACCCCGTAACTGTCCAACTAACCGTCCAATTTCATTAATACACCGCGCAACTTTAACTTTGGATCGTTTACAGGGATTGCCGTAAATGATCTCGCCAGATTCAAGACGGCGATCCTGTATCTTCTCAAGTATCCACGCACGAAAAGCCAGGATATAGCGGTCTTCTTTCAATATTTTATTTTTATGTGAAAAGATGAGAGGAGAATAATAAGAACCACGGGGCGGGGACTCGCTAACATTCTTAAATATTGCATCACACTCTGCACTAATATCATCATGGACGAGATGGACACATCTTAATAATTCCCGATCCAACCCCGTAGAGCGCAAAGAAGTAGCCAGCCTCGGAAGATGGCCACAATCAACGCTATTTCCGCATACCTTTAGAACGTAAGCACTGCGCAACTCGTTTTGTAAAATTTCATAATCCGAAGTCTCCCCAGATTCGCCTTTTAATAAAAGATGCGCTTTATACGGGCACTGGAGAAAACTTCGAAACACATCTTCTATTATTTTCATACGCTTTATCTCAAAGGCATTTCATTGACATTGTCAGATGTAAAAGTGCTTTTCCACGAACGTCTTTGCGAAAAACGATCAATGTCCTTCTCTTTTGAAACTAGGAACTTCAAGAAGTTTATCCCGCGATATCGACACGTCTGAAATATGCTCAATAAGGCAAGATGTGATTTAATCCCTTCTTCCTTAATTTGAGCACCGATTGGCGTCATTCCATTACGATAAACCGCAAAATGTTTAATCGCATGTTCCGCATTATTGTTGTTCCATGGTACGCCGTCATAATCCAAAAACGTAAACAGCGTATTTTCATTCTTCAAGAACCTTTTCTGATATTTTTGAGCCAATTCAGAATGGAGACTTTGACGCCCAACATCACGAAAGAATCTAATGGCCTCCTTCTTATGTTTGGCTAAATGACGTTTTTTAAGCCCAAATTTATCAACTGTGTCCACCACCCTTCGAAGCAAGATTGTGAACTCCTCAGTCATTTTTTTATATTCTTCATCAAAAGGTGAGGATCTCAAATCATCATTCAAATCACGAATGAGATGAACTAAGCATTTCTGCTGAATCCATTCCGGATAACAATACGCGCCGTAAAAATCAGATATTATGACCCCCTTAAAGTCAACTAGCATTCCTCTCAGAAAATCGCCTTCTCTCGTAGGTGTATACAAAAAATGAACATCTTCCATGTTCGACAAAACCCATACATATCCACTAACTTTCCCGATATTAATCTGCGTTTCGTCAATATGAATGAATTTACCCTGTAAAATTCTCTCCAGTATCTGCTGGGAGGTGGTTCTATAATATTCCACGGCCATATTTTTTAGTTTTTTCCCCATCCCCGTTCTCGAAAAACCAAAAAGATCAAACAGCATCTTTTCTATTCTGTCATATGGCATATGCCATTCGATTGTGTGATACACCACAAAAGTGATCAGCCCATGACCGTATCTATTTGTTGCTTTATATTCGTCTGACGTCGCAATTACCTTTGTACATCGTGAGCAACGCATTTGACTTGTTGCGTAAGAAATTACTTCTCGGCGAACACCAGAACCAGTAAATTTAAGATCAAAGACTGTTCTGGAAAAACTTTCATTCTTATATAACCTTGCCTTACTTGTCTTACTTACCTTACAAAAGGAGCATTTCTTAGGTGCTTTAATGAATACCTCTTTATTCACTCGGTGGCGGTACCGTTTGATTCGGCGCTTATTGCATGCCCCCAGTTTCTTATTCGTTCTAATAAACACTTTTTCGCGTTGATAATCAAAGTAGGCGCAATCATTGATGCGTTTCATATCCTTAAGGGCAAAATCAACTGTCCCCCACTTGTATAATGACTTCGCTTTAAGCGCATCGGCTTGAATAAAATCCACATGCGACAAATCCCCTCCAGCGATATCCTTAATGATTTGGCTAATAAAATCAGCCACCCGTTTTAACGCAAAGCAATCGTCCAGATTGTACTCAAGCAATCTCTGTTTGAAATTATCGTCCCTTGTTTCCTCAAATTGTGATCTCCAGACTAAACTGTTAATGCCAGACGCACCCTCACTTGTCCATTTGAACCCTAAATATGCCCCAATGTCTTTCAAGCCATTCGAATACGTTGGGAAAAATACATGCTCGTACACAATTGCCAACACATTAACTGCATTCGCGATCATCACTTCAATTACTTGAACATCATCAGGATTGCGAGCATAAGATTGCGCCCTTTGAAAAAATTTTGTTTCATAGCTTCCATAATGATAAAGCTTGTACTCTCTGTAACCACGAATACAGTCTACAAATGCTAAACAGGTGTCCCCTTCTTCAGTCTCACTATCAGCCCAGAATGAATATCTTTTCTCAATGCCGTTTTCAACAACTACCACACCTATCAAATAATAAAAATCTCGCTTTGGGTCACCTTCAATGTCTAAATAAATCTGCACTCCAGATATTGGGATGACTGGTGTCCCATAAAGATGTATTTTCTGCTCCCGCAAGGCCAATGCTTTAAGATTAAATGGGTATGCTTTTCTAAATTTCTTACGAGGACGAAATGTATATGAATACTGCGTCACCGTAAAAACACCCTTTTTATTTTGTGCTTCGATTTCTTTTGGTGGAATTCCTGCGAGAAGGCTTAAATCGTCTTTCTCAATGGCTTTCGCCCTGCATAAATCTTTAAATTCGCAGACCTGGCAATGACGATTCAGAATAATCCTTGGAGGATTATCCAAATTTATTTTCTTGATCTTGGCAACAATGTTCTTGGCCTTTTCAATTTGGCTCCCTATCTTTAATCGAGTTACTTTAAAATTATCGCCATAAATGACTTTTCCATATTCTGGCCTTCTGGACTGTAAAGTTTCCAATAGAAAACCATCATAGGCGATTTCTAATCTATCTTCTTGCGAAAGTTTAGCTTTCGGCGTAAATATGACAGGGGTACAATGAAACATCCCGAGCTCAGATCCCCCTCTTCCAAACTCCATTATGCAAGAATCGGAATGTACCTCCTCTTGACCAATTCGTGATTGATAGACAACGCCATTTTTATCCTTCAAATTTGTATCATGGATCATTTCAACCGGAACAGGCTTTACGGAAAATTTCTTTAAACCATCAGCGCAATGCTTCTCTTTAATTTCCTTAAACAAAATCTCATATTCGGATTTATTCCCGGTCTCACCTTTTGACAACAAATAAGCCTTGTAGGGACATAATAAAAAGTGCTGAAAAATTTCTTTTGTTATTTTCATATTTGAATATTCGACTGATCGGGGCATAGAAGAACACCGACGAGTTCAATTTTGCAAGAAAGAATCGATATCTTTTTTACCTGAAGCTAAGAATTTTAAAAAATTTATTCCCTTGTACCGGCAAGTCTGATGAATACTCAATAAAATGAGGTACTGCTTTAATCCTTGCTCCGTAAAGCGGCCACTTAATTTCATTGTCTGCCTATAAACTGCAAAATGTTTGATGGCATGCTCAGCATTATTATTATTCCATGGGATGCCGTCATAATCTAAAAACGTAAATAAAGTGTCTTGATTTTTCTGAAACCTCTTCTGGTACTTTTGAGCTAATTCGGATTGATAATTCTGACAAGAAAGATCGTGAAAGAATTGCAATACATCCTTTTTGTGTTTACTAAGCTTCCTTTTCTTTAATCCATGTTCATCAACCGTGCCAATTATTCGGCGTAATAACGAAGAGAAGTCATTCGTTATCTTTTTATACTCTTCATCAAATGGACTGTTTCGTAAATCATCATTTAAATCACGAATGAGGTGAACTAAACATTTTTGCTGTATCCATTTAGCCGAACAATATGCCCCATAAAAATCAGAAACCAAGACCCCTTTAAACTCACTCAATAATTCTTTTAGAAAATCTCCTTCCCGTGTGGGAGTGAATAAAAAATACACCTCGTCCATGCTTGTAAAAACCCAAACATATCCGTTGATTCCAGGGAAAGAAACTTGTGTTTCATCAACGTGGACTAAATGTCCGTGTTTGATCTTATCAATAATGCCCTGATAGGTTTCTTGGTAATATTCTGCAAAGATACGCTTAAATCGCTGCAACGTAGAACCACCTACAGAAATACCAAAAATATCATCCAGCATGAACACTATCCGATAAAAAGGTTGGTGACCTGCGATATTCTGGTACATTACCCAGCTTATTAAATTGTGTCCATACTTCTCCAAATTTCCCCAACCTTCCGAATTGTAGGCTTTCTTACATTGAAAACATCGCGCTCTGTTTGTGGAATAAATTGTTACCCATCTCTTTACCCCAGTACCAGAGAAAAATTTTAAATCAATGACACGCCTCGAATAATATCCGTGTCGATATATTTTCCCCTTACATTGAAAACACTCCTTAACTACGGGGAGCAATATCCTCTTATTAATTTTATATGCACGACTTTGATAAATTGTTCGATACGTCTTTATCTTTTTTAATTTCTTGTTTGTCCTAACAAAGATCTTCTCTCTTTGATAATCAAAATACGCACACTTATTAATATGTTCTAAGTCCTCCGATACAAAATCAATTCTGCCCCACTTGCTATGTCCTGATTCATATTTTAAATCATCCGCATAAATAACGTCTTGACGCTCATCGGTTTTTTGGTTGGCATCGCGATCAATTTTATTGATAAATTCAACAACTTGCTTTAACGCCAAGCAGTCCTCTAAATTATATTCAATCAATTTGCTTTTAGCCGTCTTGTCGTTAGCTACTTCAAATTGTTTCCTCCAAACTAAACTCTGGATGCCAGAGGCATTCAAACTCGTCCATCTAAAGCCTAAATATGATCCAATATCTTTTAACCCATTTGAATAGGTAGGGAAAAATACGTGTGAATAAACAACAGATAGAACATTTATTGCATTCTCCAACATTTTGTCGACTACTTGACCCTGTTCATAGCCAAGACCTCTTCGCATTTTTTGTAAAAATTTTATTTCATAACTCCCATAATGGTACAACTTAAATTCAGGATACTTCTTAATGTGACCTACAAACTCATGGAAAGCGGCCGACTCTTGATTTTGATCATCAGCCCAAAAGGTAAATCTTTTTTCTATCCCGTTCTGAATAATAATAATTCCTATCAAATAATAAAGATCTTGCTCAGGATCGCCCTCCACATCTAAATATATTTGAACATCAGACGCGGGCATTTTGGGTGTTCCATAAATATGAGTCTTTTTCTCCCGTAATGCGAGGGCTTTAAGATTAAATGGGTAGGATTTCTTGAATTTCTTTCTCGGACGAAAGGTATAAGAATATTGTGTTACAGTAAAAATTCCTTTTTTGTTTTGGGTCTCAATTTCTTTGAAGCCTATCCCTGCAAGAAGGCTCAAGTCATCTTTCTCAACGGATTTCGCCCTACAGGAGTCTTTGAATTCGCAGATCTGACAATGACGATTCAAAACAATCCTCGGAGGACTATCCAAATTTATTTTCTTAATTTTGGCTACAACATTATTGATCTTTTCAATTTGGCTTCCTATCCGTAATTTCGTTGTTTTGAAACCATCTCCACAAATCACTTTTCCATATTCCGGTCTCCTGGACTGTAAAGTTTCCAAAATATAACCATCATAGGCGATTTCAAACCTATCTTCTTGCGAAAGTTTCTTCTTTGGCGAAAATATGACTGGGATATAATGAAACGTCCCAAATTCGGAACCCCCTCTCACGCGCTCCATTATGCAAGAATCGGAATGTACGTCCTGTTGGTTAATTCGTGATTGATAGACAACTCCATTTTTATCCTTCAAATTTGTATCACGTATCATTTCAACTGACGCATACTTTACAGAACATTTCTTTAGGCCATCAGCGCAATACTTCTCTTTAATTTCCTTAAACAAAACTTCATATTCAGATTTATACCCAGCCTCACCTTTTAACAACAAATAGGCTTTGTAGGGACATAATAAAAAGTTCTGAAAAATTTCTTTTGTTATCTTCATTTTCCATTGCCTCTTGCTGTATGGGATCTCTTAGGATGACGAAATTTATCATCATATAAAATATTATCATTAGAGTACGCTCTCTTGGGGGAGAATTTACTTGCGTACGATAATCACTTTTGTTCTTACAGGAAGATTGACTTTTGTCATGGCTACGGATTCTCTATATCGGATTTCTTATCCAGAATTTGTTGTGGATTTTCTTCGTCGATATCTTCGCAAATAACGTCTCCATTCTTCAAAATCTTTTCCTCCTCTTTAATTCTTATCTTGATTCGGTACTCATATCTATCCACGCTTTGTTTGGAAGTTATGCCATCATCCTCCCCCGGAAGATATGTTTGCAAAACCTCTCCGCCGCATACGGGATCACCGACCTTAATGGAATCTATCTTTCCGTGTCGTGATATAAAAATCACCGGGTGCCCGTTCTCCACCATTACTCCATCCAATTTACAAACATTCCGGGCCTGCTTATTAGTCTGCAGATCTTGAGTTTCCTTATCAAACGAATCCATCAAATACAACGCTTTTTGTATCACCCAATAAATACGCGGGTCACCTTTCAATCGTATCTCCGCAGACCCGTCAAATGGATGAATATGTTCCACATAAACTTCAGTCCCTTCAACTGTTTTAATGATCGTTCTTGAAATTAACATAATGTTCAAAGCTTGATCGTCACCAGCGGAAACAATATCCCATGCCTTGTCATACATTTCCTTTGATACGGCCATGAAATGATCGCCTTTTAATTTCGTCCATTCTTTAACCTGAGCAAAGGCCATGTCTGACCATAAATTCGATATCGTTAAAAACAGAACGATTACGAATGAAAGAGACATTTTCTTTTTCCTGCCAAATTTCTCTGACAATTTCTTGACCAACCTTAATTCCTCCAAGGCTGCTTTCGCAAAGACCTTCGGCAGATGTTGACCTTTGGCAATCCGCTCTAAAGCAACCAACGGCGCTTTAAGCCTAAGCTGAAGTTCTTCAATGTATTCTTATTTCACACACATCACCAGTCGGTATTTTGTAGGCTATAGCCAATAGACAATTGTTGGCAATAGCCTACAGTATAAATACTATGTCAGCCAAAATCAAGCTAGAAAAAATCAATGAGGAATTAGCCACAGCCTTTCGCAAAAGACGCAACAAGTCAGGTAAATCTCAAGAAGAAATTGCGTACAAGGCAGAGATTGATCGAAGCTATTTCAGTGAAATTGAATGCGGGAAGGTTTCTATCAGTGTTGCGGTCGCCCATAGGATTGCGAAGGCCTTAAATACTTCATTAAGCCGTATTATGAAAGAAGTCGAAAATAAGCTGTAAAAATTCCGGCCTCCTCTTAATCAATTACCCTGTGCCAAGAGCACAGGGTATGAAATCACCATAACTTCAACTGTACTTCCTTGGGCTCTTTACCTTGCTTTCGTACATACCTCTCCACCACTTGCCAATCTCCTCGTTCTCCAACCGTCGCCACATAATACCCGTCTGTCCAAAACTCCCCACCCCATAACTCCTTCCTCAACCATCCATGCCGCTTAAACAATTCTCGCCCTGTTATACTTTTGAACAGCCTCACCAACTGCCCAGGCGCATACTTCGGATGTGCACTGCATAACAAATGCACATGATCTTCATCACATCCCAATTGCTCAATCTCCATCCCATACCGTTCTTCTATTCCCTTCGCTATATCTTGCAAACTCCTCTTAATCTCTTCCGTCAACAATGCTTTCCTATACTTCACCGGAAACACGATGTGATAATGAATTTGGTACGCACAATGATATCCTTTTTGTACTTCCATAATCCATATACACTACCTTGAAAACCTACGGTTTTCAAACTTTCCCTTTTCCCTGTGGCAAAGACCACAGGGAATAATCAAGTTCAATAAACTCATTAAAGCCTGCCTAACTTCATTCTGCTTCAAAAGCAAATATTCCCTGTAGATCTGCATTTCAGAATCAATCAAAAGCTCCTCTATGTCCTCCAAAGCCTCAAGATACCTCTTATCGTGAAGGTAAATTACCAATAAGATATTTAAAGCGACCAGCTTTTCCTCGACTCCTAATCGCACTTCAGTTTCATGCTCAATTACGATTATCATTTGCCATCACCTCCTCATGTCAGATATGGCCATACATTTTGGCACATAGCAAGGCGTTCTCCCGACGAGGAAGGCCTTTCTTTGTATGGCCTTCAGGTCGAAGATAAACTTGCTATTGAGCGGATAGTATGGCCATATATGAGTAACGAAAGGGGGTGGCGAGATGCCAAACCAAGAGGAGTTATTGAAGGAAGTTTCAGCCCTGAACGGCAAACCGCTTAAGGACTTGAAGGAAAAGTACCAAAAGCTCTATGGGCCGAAGAAAACCGTTCCGGTCAACAGGACATTTCTTGTTAAGAGGATCGTCTATAAGTTGCAGGAACAGAAACATGGCGGGTTAAGTCAGGCCGCGAAGGACAAGGCCGATTCGCTTATTCGCAAGCATGATCCGGTCAATAACAAAAGCGTACGGTCAAAAAATGGCGATGTTAAAAAAGCCAACAGAGACCCGCGCCTACCCATTCCCGGCTCGATGATTACCAAGGTATACAAGGGAAAGAAGCTCGAAGTCAAAGTTTTGGAAAAAGGCTTCGAGTATAAGGGTAAAGTTTACCGTTCACTTTCCGCGATAGCCAAAGACATCACCGGAAATATTTGGAACGGGTTTTTGTTTTTTGGATTGATGGAGTAATTATGGAAGGCGAAAAAGCCACCAAACAAAAAATCCTGTGCGCGGTTTATACTCGCGTATCAACGGCTGAAGGGTTGGGGCAAGAATTCAGTTCCCTTGATGCCCAGCGTGAATCCGGGGAGAGCTACGTTCAAAGCCAAAAGTCCGAAGGCTGGACGGTCTGTCCCGAGCGTTACGATGACGGCGGGTTCACTGGGGCCAACACTGACCGCCCGGCCCTTCAGCAGTTGATGGATGATATTAAGGAAGACAAAATCAACTGTGTTGTCGTTTACAAGGTTGATCGCCTCTCCCGTTCTCTTTTGGATTTCACTCAACTGCTGGAATTCTTTGAGAAAAATAATGTCGCCTTCGTCTCGGTCACCCAAAACTTCAACACTAAGACGTCAATGGGGCGTCTCACCCTCCATATCCTTCTGTCTTTCGCGCAGTTTGAACGCGAGATCATTAGCGAACGTACCCGCGATAAAATGGCTGCCGCCAAAAAGAAAGGCCGTTTTATCGGCGGTCGGCCTTGTTTGGGTTATGACCTTGATACGAAAACTCACAAACTCGTCCTCAATCCTGCTGAAGCCAAAATCGTCAAAGAGATTTTCTATCTTTATTTGGAAAAACAATCTCTGCTCGAAGTAGCAAAAATTTTGAACGATAAAAATTTCAAGACCAAGCAGTTCACTTCAGCGAAGGGCTTAAAATTCGGCGGGATAACATTTACAAACTGCGGTGTTCAATTAATCATCAAAAACGTTCTTTATACTGGCAAAGTCAAATACCAAAATGAGCTTTACGACGGCCAGCATGAAGCGATTATTTCGCTTGAGACTTTTCAGAAAGCCCAAGCCACCGTTGATAATAACCGCCGTGAACGACGCTTCCCTAATAAAGAAACGACCAATGGTTTACTCAACGGCCTTTTGCGCTGTAAAGGCTGTAACAGCGCCATGTTTGCCATTTACACAACCAAAAAGGATTGCAAGTACCACTATTACCTGTGCGCCAAGGCCCAAAAGCACGGGTACCAATCGTGTTCCACACGTTTGTTAAACGCAGAGCATACTGAAAACAAAGTCGTTGAGCTTATCAGGCAGGTTCTTAATGACGAGAATGCTCTGAAAAATATTCTTAATGCAATTAATCAAAGCGACGGCCAGGCCGATTTGATTACGATGTCAAAACTTAAACAAGCCTTTTTGATCAATTCGCCTTTATGGAACGAATTATTCCCGCAGGAAAAAGGACGGTTTCTGAAAACCTTGCTTAAGCAAATTGACTACGATGCCGCGAAAGAAAATTTGAGCCTCACGTTCAATGAAGCAGGCATCAAGTTTTTATGCAGTATGAATCTTGATCCAAAGAAGGAAAAATAAATGTCTCTTCAATTTGATTTTAATGTGCCACTTACCCAGCTAAAGAACGTCCGCGTCAAGCATAACAGCGGCAGATCAATCCACAATGAACCACGCCTACGCAAAAGCCTCCTTCTTGCCTATCAGGTCGAGCAGATCATTAGTGAAGGCCGCGCCAAAGACTTCACGCAGGCCAGCCGATGGCTCAACATTACCAAAGCCCGCCTAAGCCAGATCATGGGCTTACTTAACCTCGCTCCTTCCATTCAAGAGGAAATACTTCTTAACGACTCGGACAAACTCCGCAAAATCACCGTCCAAGATATCCTGCCCATCACCGCCGAATCCGATTGGGATCAGCAAACTTCCCTCTGGAAAGCCATTCTCATTTAACTGACCGAAGGATCAGCCGTAATTTCGCTGATTCCATTTAACTGCTCATTCGCTTAACCCACAAATCCCAAAACCTGCGGTAATATCGTCAAAATCGCAGTTAAATATTAGACCTGTTAAATATGTCAATACGCAGATAAACAGATACATTTTGAGCGGATTTTGGAGGTGTCCGGCGGGGCTTTGAAGAACTACTGAATGGTTGGAACAAACTGCTCGAAATCGAAGGACAATAATCGCCTAAACTTTTGAAACGTTAGGTCATACAAAAAGCCGCAACCATCATGGATGATCACGGCTTATTGTATCTCGACGGCAATTCCGTAGAAAAAAATACTGGGGTGAGTGACGGGATTTGAACCCGCGGCCTGAAGATCCACAATCTTCCGCTCTAACCAACTGAGCTACACCCACCACAAATAGTAAAGAATCCTTCCCACCAACATCTGAAAAATAAGGCAAAGTATAAAGACTTTTCAAATCCTTGCCGGAAAGTCTCCCCCATTACAAAAAAAGGCAGACCCGCATTTTACCAAAAAACTTTTGAAAGACAAGCCTTCTATCGTGGAGGGAAATTTAAGGCTTCCTCTGGTTCTGGATAACATTTCCGCTCATGCCGATTTTGTCGCAATTAAAATCATCCATCTTAGTCTGGCAGGAAAAATTAACACCAATCTCCATACCCGATGATTCCAAAGCGTTGGCCAAAAATCCTTCCAGAGATGACTCTTTTGAGTCCTTGGTTTTAATTCCAGATACAAAACGGCCGACGTTAATTTTACCTTTAACGATCATATCATTATTAACCGACTTGAAATGCGCAGAAAGTCCGGCCGTCCCAGACGGATCGATCATTTTGATCGTCGCATCCATATTGCGCGCAATGACATTGACCATCCCGCGGGCTTCAACTTTTTGACCCGCAAACGGTGCATTTTCACTCATGATGAAAGCGGCAAAATCAAATTTGGTTTTCATGTTTCTCGGCGGAAGAGTGATTTCCATCGCTTTGAGATTGATTTGTCCGACATCGATCAAATTCTTATGCACTTGATCCATAATCTTAAGCTTGCCGTTCTTTACCTCCAGATAATCAATAATAATGCCTTGCGAAACCTTGATCTTGACAGGAGGAGAAGGCGAGTCTTTCAGGGCGGGGAGGGATTCTTGAGGCACAATCGAGGGCGCAGTTGCCGTCAAAGGATCGCCTTCCACAATATTCCCCCAAAGAATTTTCCTAGTGGTCGTATAGGTTATAAAAAAGACCGGCTCCGTCAGTTTGAGCTTAGCAATATTAAAATGGCCGCCGAAGAAAATCGGCAGGCCCAAATGAATACGCAAAACTTTAGCCGTCAGAACATCTTGAATTTGTACGTTATCGAAACGCAAACCTAGGGGAAAAAGGATCCTCGCTTTGCCCACATGAACTTCCTTTTGCAAAGCCGCGGAGAGTCTCTCTTCAATCAAATCTTTCCCATTATAGTGAATATAAATAGAAAGAGTAACGTAGACAAAAACAATGAGCAAAAAAAAGATAAGAAATATTTTTTTTATTATTTCCATAAAAAGAAATTATCTCACTAAAGAAACGCGCCTGGCACGAATCTTTTCAATCCCTCGATGGGAGAACGTGCGATCTCTAAATTTCACGCGCCTGGCACGAATCGAACGTGCGGCCCACAGCTTAGAAGGCTGTTGCTCTATCCAACTGAGCTACAGGCGCAACAATTGGAATACCACAAAATCCTTTCAAAACTGGATCATTATATCAGCAGGAAGATATTCCGCAAGCAGCAACACCAACAGAACGGCCTACCCTCAAATCAGGTAGGCCGTCGAATTGACGAACTTTATTGTCGCATTTAAACTTTTTCAGCAGGTTGACTGATTTTTTTAAAAACGGAGGTTGTTGCGGCCACCATTCCAGAAATATCTGCGAGGTTACTCGGGATGATCATCGTATTATTTTTCGCAGCGAGCTTTCCGAATTGCTCTAAATAATTCTCTGCCACCCGCAGATTAACGGCTTCGAGTCCCCCTTTATCACTAATGGTTTGGGCCACAGCGCGCAAACCCGCCGCGGTTGCGGTAGCGACGCGTTCAATTTCATACGCTTGACCTTCCGCTTCATTAATGCGCTTTTGCTTTTCCCCTTCGGAAATCGCGATCATCTGTTGACGATCACCTTCAGCCCGATTGATCATGGCTTGCTTGACGCCTTCAGATTCAGCAATAACCGCCCGCTTTTCCCGCTCGGCGCGCATTTGCTTTTCCATCGCGTCCTTAATACTTTGCGGCGGGACAATATTCTTGACTTCGTAACGGGTGACTTTAACGCCCCACGGGTCTGAGGCTTTATCAACAGCCTGGACAATCGTCGAATTCATCATTTCGCGTTCTTCAAACGTACGGTCCAAATCCATTTTACCGATGATGCTACGCATCGTGGTTTGCGCGATTTGCGCGGCGGCAAATTGGTAATTGTTGATCCCGTAAGACGCTCTTTGCGGGTCCATGACTTGCAAATAAAGAATGCCGTCGACAGTAATGGCAATATTGTCCCGGGTAATACACGTTTGTGGTTCAACGTCCCAGGCCTGTTCCTTTAAGGTATGACGATAAGCAATGACATCCACAAAAGGGACCAAGAAATGCAAACCTGCTTCCAGCGTGGCGTGATACTTTCCCCAGCGCTGAACAATAAATGCGCTTTTTTGCGGAACAACAACAACGGCCCCAAAAGCAATGATCAGGCCAAAGCCGATCAAGAGCAACAAAATAATTGATAAAACGTTCATTGTTCCCTCCTCTTTAGAATTGATATTTAAATTTTTCTAACTTTTAGCAACAAATTATCTTTACTGAGCACAATAACATTTTCACCGACGCCTATTTCTTCACCGGCATCTGCGCTCCACAGCGTGCCATTGAATTCAACCTTGCCTCCCTTATGCGGCACGATACTTTCTTTCACAATCGCTCTTTTGCCAATAAAATCATCCATGTCCTTGTTAGGATTTTGTACGGCTGAAATATGCCCGCTAAAAAGCGATTTGAAATAATTGCGCAAAGTCAAAAGAATAATCGGAGACACAAGAATAAAAATAATCAGTTGAGTATTGAGCGAAATCGGCTTTAACAAACAGATCAAAGCCACAACCCAAGCCCCCAACCCAAAAAATATAATCACATGGGCTGGAGCCAGCAGTTCGGCGACAAGTAACACCATTCCTACGATAAACCAGATCAATGAGGGTTGCATTAAATCATGAAAACTTCCCATACTTCCTCCTTTTCACCTGTAAATCCTCACTATGTTAAAAAACACTTTACCCTGTCCGTCGACACTATTAGTCGACGATATAATGTGCCTTCTGCTGTCACTTGCGTCGTACTTAAAACAATCTTTTACTTCTATCAGATTTTACAA
>JANPFV010000102.1:0-51864 GCA_031423615.1 Candidatus Omnitrophota bacterium | reverse complement strand
TGCCCGACCTGATTGAAACAATCACGAAATATCTCGAGAATCATAACCAAAATCCCAAGGTTTTTATCTGGAGCGCATCGGTCGAACGAATTATGTCAAAAATTGCCAAATGTAAAGAAGCGTTAGACTCACTACACTAGCGGCGGCTGAAGTTGAAAAAGAAAATCCCGGTAATTTTAGAAAAAATATAGAATTGATTATTGAAGCATATTCTGTGCTTCAGGAAAAAACGGCAGGAATTCAAATGGGCACGGCGGAAAAAGGGTTTTTGATTTTGGCCGCTCAACGGCTCAACGGGGGTTTGAAGGAATTAAATAATATTCATAGAGTGATAAATGAATATTTAAAAAGGCAAAATGAATTCCCAAAAAGCGGCAATGATCTGGGAATTCTCCTTTTAGCGGCGGCGGAAAAAGCCGGGAATTTTGAAGATAATATCCCGGTTGTCCTTGAAGCTTATTCTACCGTTAAACATATCGTCGTTTCTCTTAGCCCCGATACAAAAGCCTTTTTAGTTTTAACGGCTGTCCGTCTGGATGGTAGTTTTGCCGAAAATTTTCTGGAAGTCATGACTCATCTCTCCGATTTATTAAAAGAGCTTCCTGAAAATATAAATACAGGAAATGTTCCCGGATACATCGCTTTAGCGACCGCGCAGATAAGTCCGGTTTCTAACAATTTTGGTCTAAATATATGGTTGGCCCGTTTAGGGTATGATGCCATGGAAAGGAGAACTCCCGATCATATAACTCCGGCCGCCAAAGGACTTTTACTTTTGGCAGCTGCCTCGGCATCCAGCACGGTGGATGATATTGTGCTCAGGCAACAATTAATCGAATTGGAAAATAGTCAGATATCTTTAGCGCGGGAGGCTTTTCTATCGCTAAGGGATGCTCGACTTACTAATTCAGTGTCAGCAGCGGCTCGCGATGTATTTCCAGATTCAGCGGAGGCAATAAGTCAGCAAATCTCCTTTGTACACACCTTAGGCGGGGATATGACGAAAACGACGGTTTATGCTTTACTTGCAACAAATAGAGCGTTTCGTAATCGTTTTATGCAGGATGATCAAAATTCGGATAACAATTATGAGCAAGTGCGGAGCAATCAGGTG
The DNA here is from genome assembly GCA_031423615.1 of Candidatus Omnitrophota bacterium. GTDB lineage: Bacteria > Omnitrophota > Gorgyraeia > Zapsychrales > JANLHA01 > JADLGJ01. The sequence goes on along the minus strand of JANPFV010000102.1, from coordinate 50,750 downwards.
AATGTGGCTCGAGCAATATTAAAGTCTAGTTTTGGCAACGGGAGGGCAGCAGTCATAGAAAAGTTTTTGGAGGTGCCTGAAAAATTCATTTTGCAGGAAAGTATAAAAGTGGCATGGGAAAATTCTCTTGTTGAGTTAGCGCAGAAAATTCTTGAGGGGTCGACGTCTATAAGCCAAGAAGTTGAGAATAATCTTATCGCTGAATTTAAAAATCTAGATGTTAGCCAAGGGGAAATGGGTTCCGCGATGTTTGACCCTCTTTATCCCTCGTCTGTGAAACTTAATTCCCCACAAGTTGTAGAGATAATAAAAGCGGCTGGTACTTATGCGGAACTTAAACCGGAACAAATGAATGCATTAAACAATTTGAAATCCGGGGATGAGAAGACAGTGACGAGTTTGCTTTTAAAGAACCGGAAATTCCGTGATAGTTTTATGTTTCTCTATAATTCAATATTTCCGAATGAGCGATATAATACGTATAGTTATGATATGCAAAGAATGAAAGAATTAGCTGCGGGTATACTCATACTTAAGGGAGTTCTTAATAATTTTGCGGAGGTAGCTGAGGTGGCAACGCAATTTGATAATACTCTTCAACCGCTCCAAATAGAGCGTTTTCCCCGGGAGAATTTAGTCAGTCGGCATGTGATCGAATTAGCTGAAGACGCCTTAATAGGCTTTTCCAACGCGGGGGCGGCAGCCGCAAATCAATCTTCTCCCGGTAATGATTCGGGATCATCGTCTTTGGCGGCGCCCGGCGGTATCGACTTTGATCCGACCAATATGAACTTACAAATTAAGCGCGACGGCCGCGGTGTGCCGCTTCCGTTGCCGCAGCAGAATGTGGAACAGATCAACATTGAAGGATTGTTTCCCGTCATTATTCGCAGTATTCCCATCACTCCCGAAACCCTGCCGATTTTCTTGGGCCAGGCGCCAAAAGAACCGGACCGCGAACCAGATTTAGCCGCAACATCCTCCAGCTGAGTCCATAATAAAACACGATGGGCAAGTTTGTTGATTCGTCGGGTTAGCAATCAGCAATCCTAACGATGATCAAAACTGGCCCACGGCGTTAATAAATTTATTTTTTAGAAAGGTAAATGACTCTTCGACAAAAAAAAGCATAACTCTGCTTGTTGAAGCGCCCACCCAACCATATAATAAACATATTATTTTTGCATTCAAAGGGAGAATTTTATGGGAAGAATCCTTATTGTTGAAGATGAACCCGACGTTTTGCGGGTGATTAAAGCGCGGATTGAAAGTGTTGGGCATCAGGCATTCACCGCTATGAATGGCAAGCAAGCCTTAGAGATTTTAAAAAAAGAAATTCCAGACTTGATTATCACCGATGTTGTCATGCCGGAGATGGATGGTTTTCAGCTGTATAAAGAGTTAAAGCAAAATCCAGCCACCGCGAAAATTCCGGTCTTGATTTTGACGGCGCGGGGAAAGATGGAGGATACTTTTCGCGTGATTGGCGTCGATGATTTTATCAGTAAGCCTTATGAAACTGAAGTTTTTATGGCCAAAGTTCAAAAACTTTTGGAACATAAGCCGCCGCCTGTTGCCATGCCTCCGGTGACCTTAGGAACAAAAATATTATTGTCAGGCTCGGATCCGGAAGTCATCGCAAAAATGAATACGCTTTTGTCGGACGCCGGTTGTAGGCCCGAAGTAGCCGTGGCCGGACCGGACATTATTGCCAAAAGTCTGTCCCTCTGGCCAAAACTGATCATCCTTGATGTCACGATGATTGAAATTCCGTGCGCGGAAATGATCAAACTTTTACGGACCATGCCGGGTTTGGAGAAAGTTTCTATTATTGTTTACAGTTCTCTTCGCAATGAAGCGGGGGAAGACCTGCAGCAGAAAATTCTTAGCATTGAAACGGCAAAGGAAAATTGTCTTGCGGCAGGAGCAACCGGCCAGATCGGCAGTTTTAATGAAAGAACTTTCATTAAAATGGTCACGCCATTTATTTGAAAGCAGGTTGGATTGAAACGGATTTTTCTCATTTATGGCATTGCGTTTTTGTGCGCCGTCATCGGAGCTATGGTCATCGGCGGATGGCTGACGGGCCACTTGATTTGGACTTCCGTTTTGTCAAACGCGGTCACCATGAAATTCACCACAGCCGTTGGCTTTTTATGCACTTCCGCCATGATTGTCCTCATTGTCCAATCCTTCCTTGGACGGCACAACTTAGCTTTGACTTTTTTGCCGATTCCCTGTCTGACCCTAGCATTACTCATGTCGTCCTTATTGATTTCTTTGATTTTAAACATTAAAACCGGCGTTGAAAATTTATTTGTTCAAGAAGATATTAAAGCTTTGCTGACGGTCTATCCCGGGACTCCTTCTCTGGCGACCATCATTAACTTTATCCTTATTCTTTCCGCCGGTCTTATCGTCATGGTCCAACCTTCTTTTGTGCGGCAATATGTTAAAAGTATCGGGATTATTGTGTTTATCATTGGGGCCGGCGGGTTGCTGGGTTATATCCTCAATTGTCCCGCGCTTTATTACGTGATTGAAGGAATCAGTACAGCCATCGCACTCAACACTACGACCCTTTTTATTTTCATTGGGATGGCCTTCATCCTTTTAGAAAGGGTGGAGCGATGAAATTAAGAACAAGGCTTATGATCATGTTCTTTTCTATAATTTTTCTCTCGCTTTTTTATTTGGGACTGATCATTTTTAAAAATTCCCAGCGGATTTTGACACGCAATACTTTAAATAATTTAAAAACGTTAGGCCTCATGATTGAAGCGCGCGTCACGGATATTTATGAACGTTACCGTGAACACTTACATATCGCGGCGCAGCACTTGTCGCTTTTAAAGGCGTTAGAAAATTATTCGGTCGAGCAAAATGTCTCCAATAAGGAAAGTCTCGTCTATGTTCTTAAGAAATTTGTTCCCGTAGAGAATGGTGCGGAAGAGATGTATATTTTTGATCTTCAGGGACGATTGTTGGCGGGAACCGCTTCTTTTTGGGATCAGCAGGATGTTTCTGGACAACCTTTTTTTAAACAAGGATTGACGGGAGAATTCATCAATTTTGTAAAGGCAAAACCGGTTGATAAATATGCGGACCAGTTGTATTTATCTACGGCTATTGTTTTGGACAATCGGCCGGTTGCGGTCATTTTGATTGTTCTTAAAAAAGACATCCTTTCCGAGATCACAACCATGAACTTGCAGATCGGAGAATCCGAAGATATTCTTTTGGCCCAGCGCAATAGCAAGGGTGACGGAGAATTTATTGCTCATCGCCGTTTTCAAAATAACCCAGAAGCGTTGCCCGTTATTCCGAAGGAAAGAGTGGATATTCCTATGACACAGGCTTTGGCGGGCAAGGAGGACGTTTTTGATAAGGCTGTGGATTACCGCGGGCAGGTGGTTTTAGCGGCGACGAGATATATTGAACCTTTGGGCATAGGTCTGGTTATTAAAATTGATCGCAGTGAATTTTTGAAACCTGTTCAGGAATTGAGTAAAGTTGTCAAAATTTTTGGCGGGATCATTATGTTCTTTACTTTATTTATGGTTTTTATTATTGCCCGTTCCCTCACCACGCCTATCGAGAAATTAAGCCATGCTGCCGACAAAGTTTCTTCCGGAGATTTTTCCGTAGAATTTCTGACTGATGAGAACTTTGAAGAAGATGAGATCGGTATTCTGTCGCGTTCCGTATTAACGATGTCCGATAAATTGATCAAAGCCAACCGGAGTCTGGAAAGCCAAGTGTTGATGCGCACTCAAGAATTAGAAAAGCGTTTGGCCGAACTCGAATTGGTGAACAAAATAACCACGGGCCGCGAACTGCAAATGATTGAATTAAAAAAAAGGATTAACCAGCTTTCCAAACAATTGAATCAAGAAGAACCTTATGATTTAAGTTTTATAAATGAAAAGAAACAGCGATGAGTAACTTCGGGAAGTTTTTTCTTTTAACGACGCTGTATTTTATGACCGGTAAACTCGGGCTTTTATTGGCAGTGCCGCCGGGATATGCCACGGCTGTTTGGCCTCCGTCGGGTTTTGCCTTGGCTGGAATTCTGGTTTTTGGGAATCGTTATTGGCCTAGCATTTGGTTGGGGTCTTTTTTAGTCAATATCAGCCTGTCCCTTGACCCCAGCAATTTAGCGACTATTTTTGGTACCAGTAGGCCGGCCTTTATCATCGGTCTGGGCGCGGCTTTACAAGCCGTCGTCGGCGCTTCTCTTATCCGCGCTGTGTTGGGATACCCTTTAGCTTTAGTGAAGGAAAATGACGTATTTAAGTTTTTGTTCTTAGCCGGACCACTGAGCTGCTTGACCAATGCCACATGGGGGATATTGACTCTGGTTGGAACCGGCGCGATCAAACCGGAATCGATTTATTTTAGCTGGTGGACATGGTGGGTCGGGGACACTATTGGCGTCCTTATTTTTGCGCCGATTTTTATGATTTTTGTCGCCGAGCCAAAAGACATCTGGCGCAGTCGAAAGATGTCGGTGGCCTTGCCGATGTTGAGTACGTTTGCGCTTTTGGTCGCGTTATTTATTTTTATGCGCAATTCGGAGGAAAACCGGATTAAAAGTGATTTTAATGCCCAAGCCCACTTGATGGAGAGTGCGATAACCAATCATATGCACGAATATTTGAATGTTTTGTATTCTATACAAAGTTTTTATAAAAGTTCTCAATCCGTGGAGCGTTCAGAGTTCAGCAGTTTTGTCACTGGTATTCTTGCGCGGCATGCGGGGATCACGGCTTTAGAGTGGAATCCCAAAGTTACCGCGGATCAGCGCGATCATTTTGTGGAGAGCATTCGCCGGGAAGGGTTTTCTGGTTTTGAAATTAAAGCAATAAATGCTCAAGGGCAGCTGGAAAAATCGTTGGGAAAGGATCTGTATTTCCCGATTACTTTCGTAGAACCCTGGCCTTCTAATAAGAAAATTGTTGGTTTTGATTTGCTGTCTGAAAAAACGCGTCAGGTGGTCATGCAAAGAGCCTGGCATTCCGGTGAAATTAAACTTACAAAACCGGTCACTCTTTTGCAAGGTCCTAAAGGGGCTATTGCTATTTTGGCTATTTACTCAAATGGTCCGGTTGGAGATGACAGCGGTGGCCGGCTTAACGCTTTGAAGGGATTTACTGTTGAAATCCTTCGCGTTCAATCCATTGTGGGAGAAGCTTTGGAAAGTTTTAAGAAAAAGGATTTTATTTTGCAGATTGATGATATCGACCTGCAGGATGGCTCGCAGAATGTTGTCACCCTAAAATTGCTTGATGACACCGAAGAGCTGGGTATGATTCGAAAAGGAAATCGTGGTTTAGTTTGGGAAAAAAATGAAGAGTTCGGAGGACGGAACTGGCGTATCCGGCTTTATCCCACGGCCGATTATTTTATTGCCCAAGAAAGCTGGAACATGTGGCTTGTCCTTGCTGCCGGATTATTATTTGTGGGATTCTTGGGAGGTTTTCTTATTATCATCAGCCGGCGGGAAATTGTCATACGGCAATTGGTCGATGAGCAAACGCAGGGTTTGAATCAGGCGAATGTACAATTGCGGCAAGAAATGGAAAAGCACGAAAAACTGGCCCGCTCTTTGGAATCGCGCAATAAGGAACTTGATGAGGCCCGGCTGGTCGCCCTCAATATTGCTCAGGATGAGCAGGAAGCGCGCAAGAGGGCGCAAGAAGTTGAAAAACAACTGATGGCCGCAATGAATGTGAAGTCGGAATTCACTTCTATGGTTTCGCATGAATTGCGCACGCCCTTGACCGTTATCAAGGAAAGTGTGGCGATCGTTTATGATGAAACCGCCGGGCCGGTTAATCCTGACCAAAAAGATTTTCTGGAAACAGCTAAGCGCAATGTCGATCGTTTGGCGCGTTTGATCAATGATGTTCTGGATTATCAAAAACTTGAAGGCCAGCATATGGAGTTTCGAATGGTGGAGCAAGATATCAATGATGTGGTCAAAGAAGCCGGAGAAAGTTTTTCCTTGTCCCTTAAAAACAAAAACCTCGTGTTGAAATTTCAATTTCAAGAAGATTTGCCGCGGCTTTTCTTTGATAAGGACCGTATAACCCAAGTGTTAACCAATTTGCTGAGCAATGCCATGAAATTTGCCGTTAAGGGGACGATCACTTTGATCACGGAAACCGGGGGAGACAATTCCATCAAAGTTTCCGTCAAGGATGAAGGGATCGGAATTAAAGAGTCTGATCTTTCTAAATTGTTTCAAAGCTTTTCGCAAATCTCGACGGGTATGGAACGTCAGACCGGCGGCACCGGTTTGGGGTTGGCTTTATGTAAAAAGATCATTGAACAGCACGGCGGGAAAATCAGTGTGGAATCGGTTTATGGCCAGGGAACGGCATTTTATTTCTTTTTACCGGTCAAAGACAGAAGAGGTGGACGATGAAAAAAATATTAATTGCCGATGATGAAATGGATATCATCAAAGTTATCAAATTCCGTCTCAGTAAAGCCGGCTATGATATTATTGTTACAACTGATGGTCAGGAAGCTTTAAAAAAGATCAGGGAAATTAAACCCGACCTCGTGATTTTAGATTATTCTATGCCGCTGATGAATGGCGATGAAGTCTGTGAACATATTAAGAAAGACCCCGCCACAAGAAATATTCCTGTTATTATGATAACCGCAAGTATCAAAAAAGTTGAGGAAGACCACATCAATACTATTGGCATTGATGCGAGACTACTTAAACCTTTTGATCCGGAAGTTCTTTTGGCAAAAATCAAGATCTTCATCAAATAGGATAGAAAGGAAACTGTGGCCAAAAGAATTAGGGTTTTTGAGAACGAAGTGGACAAAAAATACCCAACTCTTATTTACAATGGTAAGATATTCGTGGCTTGAATCTAAAAAAGGCGGAAATATGGAAGACGTGCAATATAAAATGTCCTCGATCGTCGGGATGATTTATTTGGTGGCCTCAGCGCAGGGTTTGCAGGGCCTATTTTTTAACAAGCAGAAAATAAAATCACTGGAAACTCTGGATCCCTGCGAACCGGCGCAGAAAATATTGCTGGGGACGATTCAACAGTTGGAAGATTATTTTTCCGGTCAGCGCAAAAGCTTCAATGTCGTTCTGAATTTTATAGGCACGAATTTTCAGAAGAGAGTCTGGCGGGAATTGACAAAAATACCTTTCGGTCAAACCGTGTCCTACCGAGATATCGCCCAGAAAATAAAAAGTCCCAAAGCCTTTCGGGCGGTGGGAACGGCCAACAGCAAAAATCCTTTCTGCATTATTGTTCCCTGTCATCGCGTGATTGCCGCTGACGGGTCGTTGGGCGGTTACTCGGGAGGCCTTTCCAGAAAACGGCGTTTGCTCAAAATTGAAAAGATGTTCTCCGCAATTTAGTTTTCCTCAAGAGGATCGAAAAGATATGGAGAAATTTTGGTTGTGGGGTAGTTTTAATCTTTTTGTTTTAGTCATGTTGGCGCTGGATCTGTTTGTTTTTCACCGCAAGCATCGCGAAATCAAGGTCAAAGAAGCTCTTTTGTGGAGCGCGTTTTGGATCGCTTTGGCTTTGGTTTTTAATGCGGGGATTTATTTTTATCAGGGTCCCCAGCCGGCTTTAGAATTCCTGACAGGGTACTTGATCGAAGAAGCCCTCAGCATCGACAATCTTTTTGTTTTTATTTTGATTTTTTCCTATTTTAAAGTTCCCAAACAATATCATCATGAAGTGCTTTTTTGGGGCATTTTGGGCGTCTTGGTCATGCGGGCCATTGCGATCTTAGGCGGTGTCGCCTTGATCAAAAATTTTCATGCCATCATTTATATTTTCGGCGCATTCTTGATTTTTACCGGAATCAAAATGGCTTTGGAGAAAGACAAGGAAATCCATCCGGAAAAGAATATCATTCTCAAACTGTTTCGCAAAATTATGCCGGTCACTCCTGATTTTGTGGGAGGAAAGTTTTTTGTCATTCAAGAGGGAAGAAAATTTGCCACCCCGCTGTTTATTGTTTTGTTGGTTGTGGAAACCACGGACCTTGTGTTTGCTGTCGATTCTATCCCCGCAGTTTTGGCGGTGACCCAGGATCCTTTTATCGTTTACACGTCCAATGTTTTTGCTATCTTAGGCTTACGGTCGCTTTATTTTGCTTTAGCGGGCACGATCCATCTTTTCCATTATCTGCATTACGGCCTTTCGGGGATACTTGTTTTCATCGGCGGCAAAATGTTGGCGTCGGATATTTTTCCTATTCCCATTGGGCTGTCATTGTCGTTTATTGCCGTGGTTCTTGTGGGCTCCGTGGCCGCCTCGCTCATCTGGCCGCAAAAGGAAAAGATTTCCTAAATCTTCATCGATGTCAGCCATTAAAATTATGGACTTTTAGCGACGAAAGCTTCGCTGATTTTGTTGCGGCGCAATTTTCTTGCGGTGACCTGCAGACCGTTGCTGTTAATAATTTCGCCGCCCTTAAGCGGTGAGGAAACTTGTCTTTGGCACCAATCGGCCAGTTTCATATTGTGATCGGCTGGCCACTCCAAGCCGATGGTTTTGGCAATCGCTGACATGGAAACCGCCCCTCCCACCAGCCATTGATTTCCGTAAGGATGAATGTGATGCGGCAAGCGGTCGAATTCATCTTCAATATCTCCCACCAGTTCTTCAATAATATCTTCTTGCGTGATCATTCCGATGACGGCGCCTTCGTTATTTTCCACCAGTCCGATGTGTAGTTTTTCCTGAATCATCCGCTCCAAAACTTTTGAAATCGCAAGATTGTCCGGAAATTTTTGCAGCGGCCGGATGATGCCTTTGATCGTCGGGTCTTCGGGATTGATTTTAAGTGTCGCGATAATGTCCTTGAAGTTGATGTAACCTTGCACGGTTTGTATGTCATCGGCGACGTTACAGACGGGAAACCGGGTATGCATATCCATATGGGCCCGCCCCAGAGCATCCGATAAGGTGCTGTTTGCAGGAATAATACAAATCTCTGTGGCGGAAATCATGATCTCCTTGATGGGCCGCAAAGAAAATTGCGCTGCGGCCAAAACAATTTTTTCCTGCTGGGCGTCAATCAAGCGGGTCGTTCGCGCAACGGAAAGGGCGGCGGTGAGTTCATGCAAACTGCTTTGCGGATCGTAGGCGGTGTTTTCCGTCGGCGTTTTGCGGCTCAAAAAACGCATGACCGCTTTCGTGATGTTTTCTAAACCCGCAATTAAGGGATACGCGATGATCGTAAAATATTTCATCATTCCCGAGAGCCTAAGGACAACCAATTCGCTGTGTTTGAGGGCGAATGTTTTGGGAATAAGTTCGGCAAAAATGATTGTCAACGCACTCAGAGGAAGAATGAGAGTAAAGAGGCTGAGGATTTCTGCCCAATATTCTGCCAGCCCATAATGATTGACCAGATAGGGAGTGAGTTGTTGGTTGATTCCGGCTCCGCCTGTTGCCGCGGCGATCGCGCTAAGAAAGGTCACTCCGAGTTGAACAACAGCCAGGCTCGCTTCCATGCGGTCCTTCATAAAAAGGGCTTCGAGAGCGCCTTTGCGCTTTTTCTGGACGAGGAAAGTCAGTTTGGAGCGGGTGATCGAGGCCAGAGCCATTTCGTACGCCGCAAAGACTGCGGTGCAGATAATCATGGTGAGGATGACGAGAATTTCTTTTGAGAAGTTCATAGATGTTTTCTTTAAATCAATCGAGTGTATTGTAGCAAAAAATGGATAATTCGCCACTTTCCTTTGTGATAGAATGTCGCAATGTCTAACCATTTACCGGCGATTTTTGTTGATCGGCTGCAGAAAATTCTTCCTTCATCGGTTTTTCTTGACGGGTTGGCCTCATTTTCCTTAAAGAGGCCGGTGACAGTACGAATAAATAAATTAAAAATGTCCCCCGATCAGGTTTTTTTAGAATTGAACGCTAAAAAGATTTCGTTTGGGACGGTCCCCTGGTCACCCGACGCCTTGATCCTGAATAATTTATTACCGCAAGAGTGTCGTGAAATTGATCTGGTTAAAAAAAATGTCCTTTATCGGCAGAGCTTGTCGAGCATGCTTCCGGTTTTGCTTCTTGATCCACGAAGAAATGATAGGGTCTTGGATTTTTGCGCCGCGCCGGGCAGCAAAACGACCCAAATGGCGTCGTTAATGGATAACCAGGGTGAGATTATTGCGGTAGAGGCCATCCGGCCGCGTTTTTATAAATTGAAATCGGTTTGCGAACTTTTAGGCGTGCAAAATGTTTCGTGCAAATTGACGGACGCCCGGCGTTTTCGCAGTGCGGAATTATTCGATAAAGTTTTAGTCGATGCGCCGTGCAGTTCCGAAAGCCGGTTTCACGCCGATGAACCTAAATCCATGGGATACTGGAGTCCGCGCAAGATCAAGGACATGGTCCATAAACAAAAGGGACTGCTTTTAGCGGCTAGCCGTTTCGTTAAGCCGGGAGGGACCTTGGTTTATTCAACATGCACATTTGCTCCCGAGGAGAATGAGGGTGTTTTGGATTGGGTATTGAAAAAAACCGATGGTCGATTAGAAGTGGTTCCTTCAACGATCGAAGGAGTGGTATCTTATCCCGCGATCATGGAATGGGAAGGGAAGAAATATTCGGACCAGCTTAAAAATATTTTTCGTGTTTTGCCGGATGCGATAATGGAAGGATTCTTTATCGCAAAATTATTTAAAAAATAAGATATGGTTTAGCCCTATGTTGATTTTCCCGTTTATTGTTTTTGTCCTTTTGTTCCTCGGGATTTACCGCCGTTACGTTTCGGTTTTGGGTTTACGGGCGGCGTTTTTGTCGGCCGTTGTGGCGTGGGGAATGTTATTGGTTTTGCTGACGGAAACATTAAGCGCTTATCATCTGCTTTCCTTTCCCTACGTTTCCGTGTCTTGGATCATGCTCACATGGCTGGGACTTTTATTTTGTGTTTTATGGCCGGCCGATAGGGCTGCTAATCCCGCCGATTTCAATCTGAAGGAAAAATTTTTCCGCTCGTTGAAGGCTTTGCACAGCATTGAAATGATCATGCTTCTTTTGATAGGCCTTATTCTTTTTCTCGTCGCCTTGACCGCTTTACTGGCTCCTCCCAATAATTGGGATTCGCTAGTTTATCACATGGGTCGCGTGAGTCATTGGGTGCAAAATAAATCGGTAGAGCCCTATACTACCAATATAAAGACCCAAATTTATTATCCGCCTTTCGCGGAATGGGTGATTCTGCATTTGCAAATTCTCGCCGAGTCGGACCGCTTTGCGAATATGGTGCAGTGGTTTGCGATGTGCGCGAGCGCAGTGGCCGCGACCTTGATGGGAAAATATTTTGGACTTAGCCGGGCCGGACAAATTTTTTGCGGTCTTTTATCTTTGACTGTTCCCATGGGTATTGTGCAGGGTTCCAGCACCCAAAACGATTATGTTCTGTCTTTGTGGCTTATTATTTTTGTGTTTTTTGCTTTGCAGTTTACCGAGAAGGGAAAAGGTTTTGATGCCATGATGGCTGGTGGAGCTTTGGGTTTAGCTTTTTTGACCAAGGCCGTGGCGGCTATTCTGGCCTTGCCTTTTGTATTATGGTTTTTTGTCGCGGGAATCAAAAGACACCGTTTAAAAATAGTGTGGCCCTTGATAGGCATTGTGATTTTAGTCGGAGCTTTGAATTTCAATCATCTGCGTCGGAACTTTGAATTGTGCGGAAATGTTTTGGGGGAAGAGTCGGTTTTTGGCATCACCCGCAATGAAAAAATGGACCCGGCATTTTTTGTCTCCAATGTCGTGCGCAATGCCGGCCTGCATCTGGCCACACCCAGCAAATCTTTGAATCGTCTGACAGAAAAAGGCATTGAAGGTTTACATAAGATGTTAAAGGTCAACAGTGTGGACCCGGCAACGACCTTGGGTGAAACACCTTTGCAAATCTCGGTCAGCACGCACGAAGACGTAGCGGGAAACTTCTTTCAACTGGTTTTAATGGTGGCGGCCATAGGCCTTATTTGCTGTCGTGGAAAAAAGTGTAACCCGGTCCTGAGAAATTATGGTGGTGCTTTGATAGGTGCGATTGTTTTATTTAATCTTTTGCTCAAATGGCAGCCCGCGGGAAGTCGTTTGCATTTGCCTGTTTTCATTTTAGCCATGCCCTTTATCGGCGCGGCGTTTTTTACTCTTGAAAAAAGACGAAACGCAGTCATTTTTATTGTCACTGCTCTTTTGTTGACCACATCGACACCTTATGTTTTACGCAATAGTACGCGAAAACTTTTTTCTAGCAAAAAAACTGTTTTTGTCACGCCCCGTTTGCGGCAATATTTTGCGGCTGACGACACGCTTTTGCCACCTTATCAAGCCGCGGTCGACCTGGTCTGGTCACGCGGTTGTCACGATGTGGGCCTGAGGACCGGAGACAATTCCTGGGAATATCCTTTCGCCGTGCTTTTTAAGCAAAAACCAAAATTCAAAGTGCGCCTCGAACAGGTGGATGTGCCGGGGCTCAAACCCGTCAATTATCCTTTGGGCGACTTTCTTCCCTGTGCTATTATCGAAACAGGCCGGACCGTGCCGGATGGTTTAGAATTGAATATCAACGGAAAGATTTTTACTCAACAGTTTGAACAATCGCCCGTGCGGGTTTATTTTTCTGAAACTCATGCTCCATAAAATAAAAACAAAAATATCGTCGTCCGCGCCAGCGCTATTGACCGGTGCGAGTTTTTTGGCCGGATGTTATTATGTCGGTCTGTGTGTGAAGCATTACTTGAGCCAGCGTCCGCTTTGGCTCGATGAAAACATGGTCTTTGAAAGTGTCAAAATTTTTAGCCCCGGTGATTTTTTTACGCGCCGGCTGGCCGACGGACAAATTTTCCCTAAATTATATATTTTTATGATCCAGAGGATCGCCGAACCCTTTGCTTTAAATCTTTTGAGTGTGCGCTTTTTGTCTTTCGCCGCAATGCTGATGGCTTTTCTGATTTGGATGAAAATTGCCCGGTATGAATTTAAAGACCGGTGGCTTTATTTGACCTATGTTCTCTCCTGGGCTGGCTCCAGTTTACTCGTTTATTATTCTGCGGAATTAAAACCCTATTCCATGGATGTTTTGGCGTCAGCCATCATGGTGCTCTTTCTTTATAACGCGGACAAACTTTTGTTGAAACAACCTATGCGGTATTTTTTGAGTGTGGCTTTGTTGCCTTTTTTGGGTCTGGTTTCATATACGGCGGTTTTATATTATGTTTTTATTTTTTATCATTTGCTGACCGCGAAAACCAAGGACGCTTTTTGGCTGCGCTGTATTTTGCTTTTTTGGGCGACGGTTGTAGCGACATTGAGCTGTGTTTATTATTTTGATATCCGGTTAGCTAAAGCCAACACCAGCTCGCAAGGCTTTTCCGATCACATCGTTTCTTTGGCGTCGGCCGGAGAGTTCTTTAGAACATGGTGGGAAGGAACGCTGGATCTTTTTGGCCGTTTTTTTGCTGAAAGGCCGCGGATCTTTAAACGTGTGGCTGTTCCCTTTGCGCTCATTGGTTTTGTCTATATGTTTTTTGCTTTTTTAAAGAATTTTCGGGCCGGTGGATATCGCTTTAACACTTTCCGTACGATGGCCTTGGTGCTTTATGGAGAACTTTTGCTGTTGGGAGTTTTACAAAAATATCCTTTTTCGGTGCCGCGCACGTCATTGTTTTTCTGTCCTCTTGTTCTTTTTCTCATCGCCGAAGGGATTGTTTCGTTAAAGGCGCTGAATAAAAATTTTTCGCGCGTTCTGCACGCGGCGTATATGGTGTTTTTGCTGGTGATCGCATGGGGTATTGGACGGGAAGCTTTGTCCGGGAATCTCGGTTTTGCCCCTTTGATTTTGTGAGGAGAAAGGAAGAGCCATGGAAATTTACAAAAAAGGATTTTTATTTTTTTCGTTTTTGATTTTTTCTTTCATTGCGGTCGGTCCTCTGCGGGCTGACCTGCTCACCCAAAATGGAACCATTAAGCAGCGCGATGTCCAGGGCCGACTCAAATCAATCTTGCAGTACAAAAAGGGCCATCTGGTCCGTAAAAGGTTTTATCACGATAACGGAAAACTTATTTTAGACACGGTTTATAAAAATGGGGCCCCTATCATTAATAAAACGTATTATATCAGCGGGGAACTCAAGAGTGTCTGGACTAAGAAAAGTAATCAGACCAAATATTATTATCTTAACGAAAAACAAAATTTATAAACTCAGACGACAATGGAAATGATCGTTTTTATAATATGTTTATTTCTTCTTTTTGATATTTCGCTTTTAAAAAGGCGGGCTTTGCCGATCTTTGAAAGCGCCTTTTATTTTCCTCGCTGGGAAACCCTGACGATCATAGGCCTTTTGATGGGGGTTGTGTTAAAAGCCGGTCAATATGGTTCTGAGCCGCTGGAAATTCTTTTTGCGGCCCTGCTTGTGATCTATCTTCTGCGCCGGCGTAAATTTTTATCGCTGATTAAAATTTCTTCGGACTATGCGGCTGTTGTCGACGAGAGGTTGGAATTGGCCCTTTCTACATTTTCAGTCATGGCTTTATGGGCGGCGGGAATGTTGCTGATCAGCATCTTTGCGGAATTGGTCCAGAGAATTTTGCACCAGCCCTTTGATGAGTTAGCTAAACTGCTCATATTTTCGGAAATATCTTCAGTGCTTTTGGTCATTCTCATTTACCGGGCCGCGCGCGTGCGTAAGAATTTGCGGCTTTTTGATATCTTAGGGTTGGAAACCAAAGGCCTGGGTCCCTTAAAGATTTGGGTCTGGCCCATGGCTTTCGCGTTTTTATATGCGATGGGGACTTATTTTATTCTCAATACCCGTCCTATTCAGCCTACGACACCGTTACAAGACCTTTTAAATTCCACGACGTCCTTGGGGGTCATTCTTTTTTTTATCGGGACTGCGGTTTTAACCGCGCCTTTTTTTGAAGAAATTATTTTTCGGGGATTTTTCTTTTATGTCATCCGGCCGTATAAAGGTGTTGTTTTTGCCGTTTTTTTTGTGGCCTTGGCTTTTGCTATCCTTCATGTGGACCAATACTGGGGAGATTGGGAAGGCATCGCCGTCGTGGGGTTCTTCGGTCTGGTCTTGACTGTCCTGCGGGCATGGACGGGATCGTCCGTGCCAGGCATGATTGCGCATTACGTTTACAATACCACTCTTATCATCATTCCCATTTTTATGGTTCTCGGTTCTAACCCGATTTATTTGAATTACGAAATCCACTCGGAACGGATGACTAATGAGCAAAAGGAAGAGCAGTTGTTGAAAAGTATTGCCCATTATCCCCAATTCAGCAATGCCTACAATGATTTGGCGTGGCTGTATGCTCAAAAGGGGATCAAGTTGGACCAAGCCTTAGAATTTGTGGATAAAGCTTTAAGCCTTGACCCGGGGACTTATGCCTATCTCAATACCAAGGCAGAAGTCCTTTTTAAAATGGGCCGTAGCGATGAAGCGATCGGGATCGAAAGGGATTTACTTAAAAAATATCCCAAGGACACTTATCTGGATAAGCAAATTAAAAAATTCCAAAGACAAAAACCAGGAGAAGCCGTGATTTTTGCTATAATGCCTTCATGAAAAAATTATTTTTTTTCCTCCTCGCGTTTTCTTTATGCTGGAATGTTTTTTATGCCGGTGCGCAGGAGAATACTGTGCCTGCCCTAAATTCCGAAGTCATAAACAGTGACCCGGATATTTCTTCTCCCGGGGATACCGGGACAAAAATTCCGCCGGTTTCTTTGGAATCGACAATATTTCATTTGCAGTATGGCCGTCCGCAAAGCATTGCGGATCAAGTCCGTGAAATCATGGGATCGGCGCCGGGTGTCGTCATCGTCAATGAGCAGGCCCGCCAACTGGAAGTTTCTGCTCCGCCCGAATTATTGGAAAAAATCAAAGCCCTCATTCTAAATCTTGACCAACAACGTGATATCGCGGTGGATGTGCGGGTGGTCCAAGTCGACTTGAATGATGAGCATCCCTTGGGAATCAATTGGTCGGCGATTGTTTCTGATTATAAAAGTTTTAGCGCCAACGAAGACAAAAGAAAACTCAGCGTCGGCACAGTTTCAACGGAAGACTTAGCCGTCTTGCTGGAAGCGCTCGAGACAGTCGGAGAAACGACGCAGTTCCCCCTTAAAACTGTAAAGTTCAGCAATGGTCAAGACACCGACTTGCGTTTGAAAGCTTTTGACCGTGATGTTGCGGTGACCATGACGCCTCTGGCTCCTGCGCCCTCGCACGACATTGAGCAACAAGACCGCTATACCGTACGCCTGGTGTTGAGCCCCGTGGCCAGCGGAGAGGACACCGTCGATTTTCACATTTTGACCAATGAGGGCGGGGGCATTTTGGTGCATATTAAGAATAATGCGGTCGCGGTCATTGGCGGGATATTCACCCAAGCTAAATCAGAATCTACGAAAAAATTTCCTTTTTTAGGAGACTTGCCGCTTTTTGGCGTCGTCTTTCGCGATCAAAGCCGGGTCGTTCATCGTTTGGAAAATATTATTATTTTGACGCCGCATATGAGTGCGCCTTCGGCCGGCGGCTTATCGAAGTAAATTCTTGAGACAGGAGTTTTGTCATGGAGAGCGAACGGCCGCAGGATTTTGATCGGCTGAAAAAGCGGCCTCCCGTTGACCCCGCGGCGCGGGCTTGGTTTATGATTTTCGTTTTGGTGCTAGGCGTTGGAATCATGATTTATATTGACTTTAATCGCCGGATTTGGAATGCGCCTCCCGAGGAACTCCTGGCTGGCCGTTATTGGGGAAATCCGGAAGCGGAATTAAAAATCACTCAATTTCTGGATTTCCAGTCGAGCGACGTAGTCCGTGGTGAGATCATGATTTATGAGTTCATGCAAAAGCATCCTCAGGGAGTGTTTTTGCAGACCCGTTATTTTCCTCAAGACGATAAATCCCTGCTGATTACGATTTACGCGGAGTGCGCCAACCGACAAAAAAGATTCCGGCGTTTTACGAGTCTTCTCTTTGATCGTTATTTTCAGTGGTCGGCTCTTTCGGGAGTGACTCCGATTATGAAAATTATTGCCGGCGACGCGGGTCTTGATATGGATCAGCTCAAAGTTTGCGTGGCCGATCAGAATACGGCCGCCGTGATTACCCTTGACCGGGTTTATGGAGAGTCTTTATTTGTCCGTTCCACACCAACGTATTTTCTCAACGGTGTGATGGCTGTGGGTGTGGACGAATTGGAAAAAGCCCTGAAAATATGGGATGAGCCTTTAATGCAAAACGAATAAAGCGCCCTTTGATATGGATGAGAAAGAAAGAAAGTCTTTAGCCGTTTATTTGATCGCGCTTTCGGTCATTTTATCCAACATCATCATCCTTTCAGTTCTTTATCAAGTCCCTTTTTTGTCCAGCTTGCCCCTTATTCGTAAATTTTTGCCTCTGATTTCCCTGGCCGCCGTTTATCCGCTCGAGTTGTTCCAGAATTATCTTAATGAGGTACTTCTTATTCAGTTTTATTGGATCCTGTCCGTTAGCATTTCCGGATTTGGGTTGTTGTTATTTTTTAAATGGGCGCGGATTGTTTTTATTATTTTCAATATTATCCATTTCGTTATTTTAGGTGTCATCTCGTTCTTTTCTTTTGGTCAAGCCGCCTTTTGGGGTGATTTTTTTAAATGTTATTTTAACTTTGTGGTCTTTCTGTTGTATGTCGGTTATTTGACCTTGCCGGAAATCCGCGAACAATTCGAAACGGCGACTCAGAAAATGCATTTCGATCTTTGGTTTTTAAAAGTGCGGCGCAAAGCCCTGCTTCCCAAAGACGCCGCCGGCTTCTTTAATTTGGCTTTGGCGTATCAAAAGCTAGGACGGGCCGATGAAGCTTTGGATTTTTTGACTCGGGCCGTGGCCATCGTTCCTCGAAATTCGGAATATCATTTTGCCATTGGCCAGATCCAGTTCGACCGTCAGGATTATGCGACAGCGATAAAGTCGCTTCAAGAAACGGTCCGGCTTGACCCGCTGCATATCCGGGGCCGTTATCTTTTAGGGGTTGCTTATCAGAAAACCGGTTGTGTCGAAGAAGCCGTACAAATGTTTCGCCGCTGTTCTTATCTTGAACCGAAAAGAGGCGATGTGTTTCGCGATCTGGGGGTGGCCTGTTACCATGCCGGAAACTGGGAAGAAGCGGAACAGGCGTTACAAAAAGCTATGGAATTGCAGCCGCAAGATTATGAATCTTCTTTTTATTTAGGAATGATTTTTGTTCGAGACCAAACGCGTTCCCGGAGTGCAGAGGAGTGTTTTAAAAAGGCTGTGCGCCTCAAGCCTGATTTTAGCGACGGGTATCGTGAGCTGGGAAATCTTTATGTGGGCCAAGGCGATTACAAATCCGCAATCCGGGCCTTTCGCGATGTTTTGCGACTGGATGAAAATCAAACCCCGGTGCACTACCACTTGGGGTTTGCCTATGCTATGCTCAAAGACATGGAAAGCGCCCGCCGGGAATATAAATATTTAAAGGACGTTGATCCCGACTTGGCTCAGACGCTCAAACTGTTATTATCCAGAGATTAAATATGATGCGAAGTATCTTTTTATCTTTAAGCCTTTTTTGTATGACCGTCAGCACGGCCTGCGGTCAGGAAACTTCTTTTTTTGAGAAAATCGTACCGTTGTATGAGACCAAGAAAGCACCGGGCCCGACGGACTGGATGGCTACTCAGCACGAAAAAGGCCAGACTGTTTCCGATTATATCGCCGCCAAACCTTTTGTCCCGAGCCCGGTCCGGCCCTATATTTATATTACGCTGCTGGGTGAATTCAGCGAGGAGCAGAAAAAAGTCTTGCAAATGACCAGCCGTTACCTGGAAATTTATTTTCAGACCCCGGTCAAATTTGCCGACCCGATCCCTTTGTCCATTGTGCCGGAAAACGCCCGTCGACTTCATCCGCAGACCAAGGATCCGCAAATCCAGACTATCTATATAATTGAAAATATTTTAAAACCGCGCATGCCCAAGGATGCGTTTTGTTTTGTGGCTTTTACCTCTTCGGATCTTTGGCCGGGGGAAGGATGGAATTTTGTTTTTGGGCAAGCTTCGATGGAGGATCGCATCGGCATTTGGTCCCTTTATCGCAATGGCGACTTGAATAAAGATTTCAAATTGTATTTGCGCCGCGCTATCCAGACGGGTACACATGAAATCGGCCATTTGTTCGGTCTGGACCACTGCATTTATTATGAATGCAATATGAACGGAAGTAATTCCCGTTTTGAAAGCGATCAGCGTCCTTTGTGGGACTGTCCTGTCTGTTTGCGGAAATTATCGTGGGCGACAAAAATGGATATTATCAAGCGTTACCGCGAGCTTGCAGAGATCAGCAAAGAGTTTGGTTTTGAGAAAGACACAAAGTTCTTAGAAGACAATTTAAAAATAATGTCAAAAAAATAGGGAACGGATGATCCGCCGTTCCCTATCCAGGCCTGCTGTTAAAATTTGAAAATTATTTTGGGCTTTCGGTTTCCGAATTCTTTTTGCGGAATTCTTCGCGACGAACTTCACGATTGTTTTTCTTTTCTATTATTTCTGCTTGATGCTCTGAGCGTTTCTGCTGGATATAAGCCTTCATCTTTTCCTTTTTTTGCTCCGGACTCAGACTGGTGTCGTGTTCAAGCTGTTCGGCGAAATTGATGTTTTGCGTGTGCTGGGCTTTCATCTTATCGACTCTTTGCTGATATTCATTCTCGGATTTAGATAAGATTTCTTGTTTTTGCGCGTCGGTCAATTTGTTATTGGCGGCTAATTTGGCTTGCATTTCCGCCATATGTTGTTGATGCATTGTAGCCAAGTTAGAAAGATTTTCAGTGAATTGAGTGTTGCGGTGATTGATCATCGCTGCCTCGCGCTGCTCTTGCGGCATATCTTTCAATGTTTCGCGAAAAGCTTTGTTTTCAGTTTTTTGCTGGTCGCGATAGGCCTTGACTTTATCCTTGCGCATCTGGCCCGGCTCATTGGCCGAAGCAATCAGGGGAGAAGCAAGAAACGCCGCAAAAACAAAGGTTAAGATTTTCGTGTTCATGTTGACTCCTTTTTTATGGTTTAATGGGTTGCCGATTAACTTTCCGCTGCGTTTTTGTTCCAGAGAAACTAAACACGATGTGCAAGTTTTGCTGATCCGGCGATTCCTTTTGAGGCTCATTTGTTTTGCGCCTCTATGGCGCTATTCGCCTAAAAAGGAATCGCCGAATCAGTAAGCACCAATCATAACGATCGATTAAAACTTGCACACGGCGTAAATTAAGGAAATAAATATGCATTTTTGTATATAATAGACACTCATGACAAAAATTTCCAGTCCCTTTTCGCTTCTTCCTGAAGTCCGAGTTGTTGAGGCCTCGGCCGGTTCGGGAAAAACATACTGCTTGGCCCGTCGGTATGTGCAGATTTTACTCAATCCCCGCCTGGCGGCCGACCAAATTCTTTTGCGTCATATACTGGCCATCACCTTCACCAATAAAGCCGCTTACGCGATGAAAGGGCGTATTCTGGAATTTCTTAAAAAAATAGCCCTGGGCATAATGTCCGCCGAAGACGTCCGGGAGATTTTGGCCCCGATCGATCTTTCTCTGGCGGATGCACAGCCGCTTGCGGTGCGGATTATGGATGAACTGATCCGCCGGTATAATTTTTTTCAAGTCCAGACGATCGACAGTTTTATCAATGCGCTTTTGTCGGGCTGTGCATTTAAAATTGGACTGTCCGCCGGGTTTAAGATCAAACGCAATTATATCGAATATCTTGAGCACAGCTTTGACCGCCTGATTGAGCGGGCCTCCGAAGAAAAGAAAACAGCACAACTGTTGCGACGGTTTTTGCATCAGTATCTTTTTTTAGAAAATAAAACCGGTTGGTTTCCCAAAAAAGACATGCTGGATCTTCTGACTGCGCTGTACAGTCAAAGCAATGCCTATGGCCGCGATTTTAAGCCCTTGGGTTTGGAAGGCGATGAGCTGATGACCCGCAAGAAAAAGATCATGGGTTTAAAGCGGGAATTGCTGGTTGCTCTGCCCGTCGGAACGCACAAAAAATTTGCAGAAGGGCTGGCGGATTTTTTAAATCCCTATCGCGAGGGATTTGATTTTGACCGCGTCTCCGATTATTTCGGCCGCGAGGAGGTGCCGGTGACCAAAAATGTGGAGGTCTCTCAAGATGTAAAGCGGCTGTGGGAAAAAATCCGCACCGGCTTGCACGACCTCAGTCAACTGGAAGCGTATTCGCTCTTTGACCCGTATATTGAAGTTTTCAATGATATCAGCCATGACTTTCATTTTCAGGCGGCGAAAGACGATGTCCTTTTTTTGCCGGAATTAAACCGGCGGGCGCGCGCACTTTTTGACGAGGGAAGGGTCAGCGTTGAAGAATTGTATTACCGTCTGGCCACACGTTTTCACCATTATTTGCTGGATGAGTTCCAGGATACGAGCCGGTTGCAATGGCAGAATCTTGAACTGATGATTGAGGAGTCTCTTTCCACGGGCGGAACATTCTTTTACGTTGGCGACAAGAAGCAGGCCATTTACAGTTTTCGCGGCGGAGAAGTCAAGCTCTTTGACGAAGTCAAGGACCGCTTTGCCGCGTTTAATGTGCAGACGGAGACTTTAGACGTCAATTACCGCAGTGAAAAAGCGATTGTTGATTTCAATAATCGGGTTTTCTCGCCGGAAAATTTAAGACGGTTTATTTATGAATTGCAGGCAGAAAAAAGTGAGGCGGCCCCTCTGAGTCCGGCTGACATCCAAGAAGTAGAAAATATTTTTCATGCGGCGCAACAAAAAGTCCGTCCGGGATATGACGGGGGATTGGTCCACATTGAGTATGTGGATTCTAAAGACACGAAAGAAGGCCGCGATGATGTCCGCACGCGACTGTTGGCGCTGGTCAAAAGTTTAAAGGAACGGTTTGCGTACCGCCAGATCACGATTTTGACCCGCAGCAATCCGGAAATCGAGGAGGTCACCAGCTGGCTCATGGCCGAGGGGATTTTTGTCGAGTCTGAGCGAACCCTCAATATCAAAGAGAATCCCTTGGTTCTCGAATTGATAAACTTTTTGAAATTTTTGGACTCCCCGATAGATAATTTGAGTTTTGCGAAGTTTTTAGGCGGAGATATTTTTCATAAGGCTTCCGGCTTGTCCAAAGATGAGGTGAATGAATTCTTGTTCAGTCAGCGGCCGCGGCTCACGGATAAAAAAGATCTCTATCTTTACCGGGCTTTTCGCGAACGCTATCCGCAGGTTTGGGAAACGTTCTTTGCAGATTTTTTTAAAAACGTCGGTTTATTTCCGCTTTACGAATTGAGCGCCAGTGTCTTGCGCCGTCTTGAAGTTTATGTGAATTTTCCTGATGAGCATGGTTTTTTCTCGCGGTATCTTGAGCTCGTCAAGGAAAAAGAAGAGGAATTCAGTGATTTGAATTCGTTTCTGGAACATTTTGAGAATTTTGAAAGCGATGAGCTCTTTGTCAATGTCGTGAACAGTGACGCGATCAAGATTTTAACCACGCATAAAGCCAAAGGGCTGGAATTTCCGGTTGTGATCCTTCCTTTTTTGGGAATGAAGGTGCACGCGGCCAGCGGCGGCGGCTTGGGACAGCAAAGTTATGTCGTTGAGGCCAGCGATCGCGACCTCAAACTGTTGCGAGTCAAAAAGAAATATTTGCAATTCTCCGGCAAGCTCGCCGAGATTGACCGGGTGCAAAGAGTGCGTTCGTTTATTTCGGAACTCAACAATATTTATGTGGCCTTAACGCGCGCCAGTCAGGAGCTTTATGCTTTTGTTCCCCGCAAGACCGGCCGCAGCTACAATTTGATGGTTCCTTTGATTCCCGCGGATTGTTTGCGAATGGGCTCGGCGCGTCAGTATCCGGCGCCTAAGGCGGAGCGAAATGAAAACCGTCTGGGCCTTCCGGTGGCCGGTTTTCATGACTGGATCGAATTCTTAAAAGAAGAATTTATCGAATCCGCTTCCGTTCTTCGTCGGCATGAAATTCTACAGGGTGTTGTTCTGCACGATTTGCTTTCTCGGGTAGGAAATTTGCATCAAGCCGACAAATCGCAAATGATAAAATTGGCCGTAGCGGGATCGCAGGCGCACTTTCCCCAGATCAAGGATTGGGACACTTACGAAAAAAGTTTGTCTTGCGTCCTTCATGCGGAGGCCTTGCAACCTTTTTTTGTCGTTCCCGACGGAGAAATATTTCTTGAGAAGGATTTGGTCAATGCGGACGGTCAGACGCGGCGCGTCGACCGTTTTATTGCCAAAAAGGATGCGATTTGGGTTGTGGATTACAAAAGTTCCCGTGAGGGCCGCGATAGATTTTTGGAACAGATCGGTGAATACGTGAAGATCATCCGGGACATTGAGCCGGACAAAAAAGTGCGGGGCTTTCTTCTTTATTGGGATGAGGCGGTTTTTGAGGAGGCGGGGTAATGGGAAAAGTTATGAGCCTTAACTTTGGCGAAAACTTTATTGAGAAGCTCGTTGAGTATATTGAGAGGAATTATATCGCGTCCGGCAAGGACTTAAGCCGGTTGGCCATCGTTTTCGGCGGTAAAAGACCCAGCCTGTTCGTTAAGCGCGACTTGAGCCGGAAGATCAAGGGGAGCTTTTATCCCCCACGGTTTTTTTCCATCGACGAGTTTATCGGTTACGTAGCCCGTAAAAAGGAAAATTTTCAGAGCGCTCATGATCTCGACCAAGGTTATCTTTTATATCAACTGACCCGGCAGTTCGCTCCGCACATCCTCATCGGCCGGGAAACATTCGCGCAATTTTTGCCGTGGACGCGAGAGATATTGAGTTTTATCGACCATCTCGATTTGGAAGATATTTCTGACGACAAACTGCGGAACATCGAAGCCAATGCCCAGATCGGTTATGCTGTGCCCCCCGATATCAACCGTCTCTTGGAGAGTGTCGTCGTCCTGCGGGAAGCGTATCACGTTTATATGCTCAAGAATAAAATTTTTTCCCGTGGATTCATGTACCGTTTTGCCGCGGATGCCGCGGCCCGTTGTGACCTTTGCGAATTTGACCAGATCCTTTTCTGTAATTTCTTCTATTTTAACGAAAGTGAGGCGCGTCTCGCCAAGGTTTTGGGAGAACGCGGATTGGCCACGTTTATTTTTCAGGGCGACGAAAATCGCTGGCCCACCTTTAAGCGGATGGCCGCTGTCCTCGGTGAGCCGATCCGGGAAAAGAATTTCAGCGCCGAACCCCGGTTTGACATCAAACTTTATTCCGCCTTTGACGGACATTCTCAGGTCGCCACGGTCCGCGAGATTTTGCAAAAGATCGACCGCCTGGACAAGACAGTCATTGTGCTTCCCGACCCTGTGCACATCATTCCCCTTTTGTCCGAAATTGATCCTCTCGTTAAGGAATTTAACATTTCCATGGGATATCCTCTTAAACGCAGTTCTTTTTATTCGCTTTTGGATTTTATTTTTAAAGCCCAGCTGTCCAAAGAAGAGAAGGGTTATTATAGCCGTGATATTTTACGCGTTTTGCGTCATCCGCTCATGAAAAATTTGGACCTTGCCCCTGCCGGTGCGGCCGTCTCCCGGGTCCTGATTCATAAAATCGAGGACATGCTGACGGGTGTGACACCGGGAGCGCTGACGGGACATCTTTTTATTACGCTTTTAGAATTGCGGGATTTGGAGGAAATATATTTTCAGGCTGAAGAAACTTTGTCCGGCATGGGGCAGAAGGTTTTGCGGGCGGATTTAAAAAACATTCTGGTATTGATTTGCGATGCCGCTTTCGGCCAGTGGGAAAAGGTTCATCATTTTGCGGGATTCGCCGCGGCTTTGGACAGCCTCACGCATCTGATGCTGGAAAAAAGTTTTTTGGCTGCCTTTCCGCTCAATTTGAAAATTGCCGAAAAAATGCTCACTCTGAAGGAAGCCATGGAAAATGTGGCTTTCTCCGAAGAGCCATTTCCACAAAAGGATATTTTTAAGATTTTCAATGCGCAAATGGAGCGCGAGATTGTGGCTTTTAGCGGATCCCCTTTGCGAGGTCTGCAGATTCTCGGTCTGTTCGAGACCCGCGCATTGAATTTTGAGAATGTCATTGTTTTAGACGCTAACGAAGGCTCCTTGCCGCGGTTGAATGTCTACGAGCCTCTGATTCCTCGCGAAGTTTTGTTGAGCTTGGGCCTCGACCGTCTCGAACAGGAAGAAGAGATCCAGCGGTATCACTTCATGCGTCTGATTTCGGCGGCCAAGCAGGTGCATTTGGTTTTTGAAGAAAATGCTAAAAAAGAAAAAAGCCGTTTTGTCGAGGAATTGGTTTGGGAAGAACAAAAGAAAAAGGCTTCGTTGTCCGTGGTGCCGGTTGTTTATCCCAGTTTCAGCGTAAAAGTATCGACCAGAGAAACGGTGATCCGAAAAACGCCCGCGATGGTTGAATTTCTAAAGCGATACCGCTATTCCGCGTCCAGTCTCAATACGTATTTGCGAAGTCCCGTCGAATTTTATTACAGCCATGTGCTCGGCTTGCGTGAACAGGAAGACCTTCTCGATGAGCCGGAAAACCGCCAGGTCGGGACTTTTCTCCATGGTTTGCTGGAGGAAACTTTCACGAGGTTTATCGGTCAGAAGCCGGTCATCGATGAGAATTTTAAAATGTATTTCCGTAAAACGCTCGACGATCGTTTCGCCGCGGTGTTCGGCCAAGGCCGTGCCTCAGACGCTTTTCTTTTGCGGGAGGTCCTGAATGCGCGCATGGACCGTTTTCTTGACACCGAAGAAATCAACGCCGAACGCCAAATCGCCACGGTCCTTTATATAGAGAAGAAATTCGAAGACCAGATCGATCTTTCCTGCGGAAAAATCAATTTTGTTTACCGGGTGGACCGCGTGGACCAGATGCTGGACGGGACGATCATGATCCTTGATTATAAAACCGGCGGCACGGATCCCATGCCCAAAGCCATCGAGAGTTTGGAGGCCATGGAGCTCTCCCGAAGCGCGGTCCGGGACAAAGTCCTCTCTTTTCAGATCCCCTTGTATTTTCATTATCTCGCTAAAACTTTTAAAGGTCAGAAAATCAATGCCGCCTATTACAACTTGCGGACCTTGGAAATACATAAATTCCTTGATTCCAAAATGACATTTGACAGCGCCCGCATCAACGCCGCTTTTCTAAGATCGCTCGACTTTATTGTGAGAGAAATTCTTGACCCAAAAGTCCCGTTTCGCGACGGAGAAATGTCTTTTTAAACACTCCGTTCCTTAGTGAGGTTTCGTAAGTTTCTCAATTGACGCTCCTCGCGCTTTATGTTAGCTTATGGCATTATGAAAGAACGTTTGGCCAAGATTTATGAGCAGATTGCCAAGGCTTGCCAAAAAGTCAACCGCGACCCCAAGGATGTGATCCTCATCGGTGTTACGAAATATACCGATTTGACCAAGGTCCAGCAGGCGATTGACGAAGGCCTTACTCATATCGCAGAAAATCGTGTCCAGGACGCTCAACAGCGGTTTCCGTCTTTAAAAATGCCGGCAGGACAAGTCACCAAGCATTTGATCGGCCATTTGCAGACCAATAAAGTCAAGTTCGCGGTCCCGTTGTTTGATATGATTCAGTCGGTTGATAGTTTCAAGATCGCCGAGGAAATCCAAAAGCAGGCACAGAAAAATAAAAAGGAGCAGGACATTTTGATTCAGGTCAACTGTTCGCAGGAAGAGCAAAAATCCGGGGTTGAACTTTCTCAAGCTTTAGAATTGATCGAGCAGTTGACCGCGTTTAAAAATATTCGTCTGCAGGGTCTTATGACCATGGCGGCATTGACCGACGACGAAAAGAAAGTGCGCGCGGCTTTTGCTTGTTTGCGGAATTTGCGTGATCAGGCAAAGGCGGTATTGGCCCAAAAGGGGCGGGGGGAAATGAAATATCTTTCCATGGGTATGAGCGGGGATTATCCCATCGCCATTGAGGAAGGCAGCAATATGGTCCGGGTGGGCCGGGCGATTTTTGGGGAACAATGAGGAATGGACGAGGGGCATCCTCCAGGCCAACAATTGAACGGCAGGGGATTGCTCGTTACGACGGAGAGGATAGTATGTTAAAAATTGGCATCATCGGCGGCGGGAACATGGGGACGGCCATTATCAGCCGGACTTTCAAGGACTATGATCTTTGTGTGTGCGAAAAAGACCCGTCCCGTGCGGCCCTGTTAAAGAAGAAATTCCGGGCTGCGGCCGTCGATCTTCCGGAACTTGTCGCGTCTTCCGATGTTATCATACTAGCGATTAAGCCGCAGGACATGGAGAACGTGCTTAAAGAGCTGAAAAATTTTCTCACCCCTCAAAAGCTGGTGATTTCTATTGCGGCAGGATTAACAACCCGTTTCTTTGAAAAGCAATTGGGTTCGAAAAACCGGCTCATTCGTGCTATGCCCAATATGCCGGCGCAAATCGGTTTGGGGGTCACGGCTTTGTCTGCGGGCCGGCGTGCGACGGCCAAAGATCTTGCAGTCGCGGTAAAAATTTTTGAAAAGATCGGCCAAACTTTTATCGTCGATGAGAGACTCATGGACAGCGTCACCGCCGTTTCCGGTAGCGGACCGGCGTATGTCTTTTTTTTCGTCGAGTGTTTTCAAAAAGCAGCGGAAAAAGTCGGAATCGATCCGGATATGGCTAGGAAATTGGTGGGCATGACTTTGTTTGGCAGTATGAGTTTATATTTGCAAAGTCAGGAATCTCCGGGGGATTTGCGCGCTAAAGTGACCTCCAAGGGAGGGACGACCCAGGCGGCTATGGATATTTTCTTGAGTCATCATTTCGAACAAATGTTTATTGACGCGGTCGCCGCGGCCAAGACCAGGGCTAAAGAACTGGCAAAATAATTTTCCAAATCTAGGAGGACATAATGGCCAAGATCGGCGTGATCGGCGGTAGCGGATTGTACAAAATCGAAGGTATTGAAAAAGTCGAAGAACTTTCGCTTTTTACTCCCTTCGGTCAACCCTCAGGAAATTTTGTAACGGGTCAATTGTCCGGAGTCGAGGTCGTTTTTCTTCCGCGCCACGGCAAGGACCATGCTATTTCTCCTACGGAAATCAATTACCGCGCCAATATTTTTGGCATGAAAAAGCTGGGTGTGCAGGCCATCATCTCGGTTTCCGCCTGCGGCAGTTTGAAAGAAGAGCTTAAACCGATGGATTTTGTCGTTCCGGATCAGTTTGTAGATGTGACCAAACATCGCAAAACATCTTTTTTGGAGTGTGGTGTCGTCGGACACGTTTCGCTGGCGGATCCTTTTTCGCCGGAGATCCGTAAAATAATTATTGATGCGGCCCGCCAATTGCAGCTGATCGTGCATGACAAAGGGACCTATCTTAATATGGAAGGTCCGCAATTCTCAACGAGAGCGGAATCCAAACTTTACCGCAGCTGGGGCATGGACATTATTGGCATGACCACCGCGACGGAAGCGAAGCTGGCGCGGGAAGCGGAAATTTCTTATGCGACCTTGGCCGCAGTCACCGACTACGATTGCTGGCGCGAAGGGACCGAGGATGTGACGGTGGAAATGGTCATGGCTTATTTGAAAAAAAATGTCGAGAACGCTAAAAAGATTTTACAGATCGCGCTTCCCGCGGTCGGGGCCTTAACGGAATTTTCCGCAGCCGGCGCCCGCAAATACGCTATCATGACACCGCCGCATGCGATTCCGGAAAATAAAAAACGAGAATTGGAAGTTTTATAATGGGTGAAATTGATTACCAAAAAACTTTAAATCTTCCCCAGACGGATTTTGCGATGAAGGCCAACTTGGCCCAGAGAGAGCCGGGTGTTTTGGCGCAATGGGAAAAGGAGGAAGTTTATCCGCAAATCCGCGCGAAATCCAAGGGCAAGAAAACCTATACTTTGCACGACGGGCCCCCATACGCTAATGGCAATATTCACATCGGCCATGCTTTGAATAAAATTCTCAAAGATATCATTGTCAAATCCAAAACCATGCAGGATTTAGACAGCCTGTATGTTCCGGGTTGGGACTGCCACGGCCTGCCCATTGAGCACCAGATTTTTAAAGATTTAAAAAAGCGCAAGTCGGAAGTGGAAAGTGTGGCTTTCCGTAAAATGGCGCACGATTATGCGATGAAATATGTGGGTCTGCAACGCGAACAATTTAAGCGTCTGGCCGTATTTGGAGAGTGGGATCATCCCTACTTGACCCTCTCGACAAATTATGAGTACTGGATTTTGCATTCTTTTATCCGGCTGGTTGAAAAGGGTTTTGTTTATCGGGGACTCAAGCCGGTCAATTGGTGCGGGACATGTGAAACGGCGCTGGCGGAAGCGGAGGTTGAATACGAAGACCATGTCACAAGAGCTGTCTATGTTAAATTCGAAATTAAAAATCCTCAACTTTTAAAGAAGGTGCCTTCGGGGAAGAAAGTTTATTTACTGATTTGGACTACAACTCCCTGGACTCTTTTGGCCAATGTGGCTGTGGCCGTCCACTCGGATTTTCAGTATAAACTGGTTAATGATCCCGACCACGGGATTTTAATCATGGAGGATTCGTTGGCCCCCACTTTAAAATGGAAAGGCAAGGGTTTGCATCCGCCGGTTATCGGCCATGTCAAAGGAATAGATCTGGAAGGAATTGAATATGTGCATCCTTTTGGGTTTCCTCGGGGGTGTCGTGTTGTATTGGCCGACTATGTTACAAGGGAACAAGGCACCGGTTTGGTGCATATCGCTCCCGGTCATGGCCAGGAAGATTTTGAAGTGGGTCGCAAGAATAATTTAGAAGTCATTATGCCCGTCAATGACCAGGGTGTTTTTACCAAAGAGGGCGGTCCCTTTGAGGGGCAATATATTTTTAAAGCCAACGATAATATTATAAATGATTTGAATGAGAGAAAGCTCCTCGTTGAGGCTCACGATATTCACCATTCTTACCCCCATTGCTGGCGCTGCAAAAAGCCGATTTTCTTTCGCGCGACCAAGCAATGGTTCTTGGAAATCGACCATGAGAATTTACGTGCCCGTCTTAAAGATATCATTAAGCAGGATGTTCAATGGATTCCGCCATCCGGGCAGGAGCGGATTTTAGGCATGGTCGTGACGCGTCCCGACTGGTGTCTTTCTCGTCAGCGGCATTGGGGCGTTCCTATTCCGGCGCTGTATTGCAAAATTTGCGCGGAAAATAAACTTTATCCCGAAGTCATGACCCTATTCGCTGAGCAAGTCAAAAAAGACGGAACCGACATTTGGTTTACGAAGGATGTGAAAGAATTTTTACCGTCCGGCTTTAAATGTTCAGCCTGTGCAAAAGCGGAATTTGAAAAGACATTTGATATTCTCGACGTATGGTTTGATTCGGGTGTGAGTCATCAGGCCGTGATTGGGCCGATGTTGCATCAAAAACTTCCTGCGGATCTTTATTTGGAAGGTTCTGACCAGCATCGCGGCTGGTTTCAGTCGTCCTTGATTCCCGCCGTGGCTTTGGAAGGCCAAGCGCCGTTTCGGGCGGTTTTGACGCATGGCTTTGTTGTGGATGGGCAGGGCCGTAAAATGTCCAAATCGCTTGGCAATGTTGTTTCGCCCGATGATGTTCTCAAGAATTATGGCGCGGACATCCTGCGTTTATGGGTGGCGTCCAGCAACTACAACGATGATATTCGACTTTCCAAGGAAATTTTAGAACGCTTGATTGATGCTTACCGCAAGATTCGCAATACCATGCGCTATCTTTTGGGAAATTTGTACGCCTTCGATCCGGATAAGGATATAGTGTCCTATGCTGATCTTTTGGAAGTTGACCGCTGGGGTTTATCCCGCTTAGGGACGATGTTAGACACCGTTCGTGAGGCTTACGATGCCTACGATTTTTCCAAAGTTTATCATGCCATTTACTCGTTTTGCAACGACGATCTATCGGGCTTTTACCTTGACATCCTAAAAGATCGCCTGTATACTTCACAAGCAAAATCGCGGGAAAGACGATCGGCCCAGACGGTTCTTTATCATATTTTGAATCATGCGGTGCGGTTGTTGGCACCGGTTCTGACCTTTACCAGCGATGAGATTTTCAGTGTCATGCCAAAAGACGCCGAATCAAAGGCGGTAAAAAATGTCCACCTTTTAAATTGGCTGGATATTCCGCAGGAATGGAAGCTAAAGGGCGCAGAAATCGAAGAAAAGTACAAGCTTTTATTGGCGATTCGGCCTTTTGTGATGAAAGCCTTGGAGGATAAAAGGAAGATCAATGAAATCGGCAGTCCCCTGGAGGCGGCTGTTGTGTTTAGGTCGGCCAGTGAGCGGGATTTGAAATATTTAGAAGATTTTAAGGCCCAGTTGCCTTCTTTATTCATTGTTTCTCAGGTGCGGATCGAGAAAGCAGGTGTGTCCGCCGGATTAAACGATACTTTTTCCCAAACCGAAATCGTCATTGAAAAGGCCCGGGGAGAAAAATGCAGCCGTTGTTGGAATTACCGGTTGCATGTGGGTGAAGACAAAGAACACCCGACGCTGTGTGAACGGTGCAGCCCGGTTGTCCGTAAGATATTGGCAGGACAAACATAAGGAGACTTCGAGGATGCCGCAAAAAAAATCCAGTGGTAATAAAAATGAGCAGTTTAAAAAAGTCCTTTTGAAGAACAAGGAAAATATCGTCCATGATATCAAGAATATGGCGGCCGTCAATTCCGCAGATCATAAAGACAATGGCGGCGACATTTCCGGACACGCCATGCATATTGCCGACGTCGCAACCGATATGTATGACCGCGAGTTCAGTCTGGGGCTAGCTTCCAATGATAGGGAGCTTCTTAACCGGATCGAAGCGGCCCTCAAGCGAATCTCGGACAAAACTTTTGGTCTTTGTACCGTTTGCAAGAAGCCCGTTGCCGCCGCGCGTTTAAAGGCGCTTCCGTATGTTGAGACTTGCTTAAAGTGCCAGGAACAGATCGAAAGTAAAAAAGACAAAAGATAAGAAGACCGTGCAGCGCGAATCGAGTCACCATTTTGATATTTTTTTGTTTCTCTCCATCGTTTCCTCCATCGTTGGCCTTGACCGTCTGACAAAAATCTTTTTTTCGCATTCCCTTACTCTGGGGGAGTCCTGGGTTATTGTGCATAATGTCCTGCATATGACCTTGGTTCGCAACACCGGTATTGCTTTCGGGCTATTTAAAAACCAGAAGATTGTCTTTATCATTATTCCCTTGATCATGATCGCGCTTTTGATCTATAATTTTTATCATTATAAATATAACAATGAAAAATTAAGCCGGCTTTATATCGTGGCGATTTCTTTGATCATCGGCGGGGCCATCGGAAATTTGGTCGACCGTATTTTATACGGTTATGTCATCGATTTTATCGACCTGCGCGTGTGGCCGGTTTTCAATATTGCGGACAGCGCGATCACCATCGGAGCCTGCTTTTTGCTCTGGCGGATCAACGTCCCTGTGAAAGATTAAAATATGCATCCTGTCATCGGTCATTTTGGTCCGTTTACTATTTATTCTTTCGGCCTAATGTTGGCGGCCGCAGTCATGCTGTGCTCTTATCTTTTAAGCCGGGATGCTAAGGCTGTGGGAATAAAACCGGAGACGATTCTGGATTTTGTTTTTTGGACGATTTTGGGCGGAGTTGTTGGAGCGCGGCTTTTTTTTATTATTCTTAATTTTGCGGATTTTGCGGCCGACCCTAAGGAAATCATCATGATTGCTAATGGTGGTTTGGCGTGGCAGGGAGGGCTTATTGTCGGCGCCATCGCCGGAGTGTTATTTGTTAAGAAAAGAAAATTGTCCTTATGGGTCATGGCGGATCTTGCGGCGCCGTATCTTGCTTTGGGACAGGCGATCGGCCGGATCGGTTGTTTTTTTAATGGCTGTTGCTACGGCCGTGAATGCCCTTGGGGAATTTATTTTCCTGTACACCATGACCGTCTTCATCCCACGCAGTTGTATGATACGGTCATGCTTACCGCGATTTTCTTTATCCTGAAATATTTGCAAAAAAAACCTTTTCTGCGCGGCCAGATTTTTGCCTCGTATCTCATGCTGGCGTCGGTGGAGCGTTTTATCAATGAATTCTTCCGCGGGGATCATATCAATACGTCCGTGGGCTTAAGTGTTTTTCAAATTGTGAGTGTGGGGGTCTTTTTTGCTGGCGCCTGCCTCTGGTCTTATTTGCGCCGTCAGTCCAAGGCGGTTTAATATGGTAGTCGAGACCCTCCGAGTCCGCGCAGACGGTATGTCCCAAAGACTTGACATCTTTGTGGCCAAGAATTTTCCCCGCATTCCTTCGCGGACATTTGCCCAACGTTTGATTGATGCTCAGCAAGTTCTCGTCAATGGCAAAAATGAAAAATGCGGTTACAAGGTCGAACTGGACGACGAAATTGTTGTGGATCTCGCCCTGTCTGAGGGCGGCCAGGCGGTCGCGGCTGAAAATATTCCTTTAAATATTTTTTATGAAGATCAATGGCTTTTGATTGTCAACAAGCCCATCGGCATGCTGGTTCATCCCGTGCACGGTCATCATGGTGGGACGTTGGTCAATGCTTTGATGCACCATTGCCGGAATTTATCCGATGTCAATTTGTCCGATGATGAGGATGACCCCTTTGACGCGGCATTGATCCGTCCGGGGATTGTTCATCGCCTTGATCGGGAAACGTCCGGTCTTTTAGTCGTGGCCAAGGACAACCATACTCATGTGCATCTGGCCAAAGCTTTCGAGCGCCGGCAAGTTAAAAAGAAATATTTGGCCTTGGTCAAGGGCCGGATTGAGTTTGACGAAGGAGTCATTGATGCGGCCTTGGGTCGACATCCCCATCACCGGGATAAAAAGGCGGTGGTCAGGGATGAAACCGGTAAAGCCGCGGTGACCTTGTATCGAGTCGTCAAGCGTTTTGGCGATAAGGCGACCTTGGTCAGCCTTTTTCCGAAGAGCGGACGAACCCATCAACTGCGCGTGCACATGGCGCATTTAGGTCATCCTATTTTAGGCGATGAGAAATATGGAGAAGCCAAATCTTTTTCCCGCATGGCCCTTCATGCACAATCGCTTGGGTTTTATCATCCTCACTTAAAAGATTCTGTGGAGTTTTCAACCGCCGTGCCATCTGAATTCTTGACTTTTTCAGCCTAACACTTTCCAGCCGTTAAGTTTATGTGATGTAAAATAAAAAAATGCTTTACTTGGCGGATAATTTTCCTATAATAGTTTTCATATTTTATTACTTAAGAATTGTTAACGAGGAGTCCCTCTATGCGTCCACTGGGTAAATCTGGTAAAGCATTAACATTTATTTTGATCGTTTTTGTGGTTCTTCTTTTCTCCGTCGTTGGAATTGCCGGTTTCCTTTTAATTAAAGAAATCGACAAAAGTCAGGCCGCACAGAGCAAGGTTGAACAATTGCAATCGATCGAAGCGAAATTAAACGCGGAGCTTAAGTCGGCGCAGGACCAGATTACACTTTTAGACGAAAAGAAGAAAGATGCGGAAGCGACCATAGAAAATTTACAGCAGGAAGTTGACCTGCAAAGGACAGCCAAAGAAGAAGTACAAAAACAAAATCAAGTTTTACAAGAGAATCTCCAAAAAGAAGCCCAAGCCACTGAAGATCTTCGCTCGCGTTTAAATCAAGATTTGCAGGCGGCTCAGAATAAATATAATACCATCAAGTCGGAACTGGACAAAGCCTTGGCTCACAATAAGGAACTGGAAAGTGCCAAGATGCAAGTTCAAGAACAAATGTCCTCTCCACCGTCTGAAATGCCAGCGAATTCTTCACGGGGCGATGCGAACAACGAAACCGGAATTGAATTAGGAAAAATCATCGTTAATCCCAGTCCTTCTGCCCGAGGGAAGGGCAAGGTCATCAGTGTTGATTCGGATACCGATTTTGTCATTGTCAGCCTTGGGGCGAAAGACGGCATTAGCAAAGGTGCTCTTCTTTCGATTTACCGCGGCGATGATTATTTGGGCGATGTGAAAGTGTCCCGTGTTTTGGCCGAAATGTCGGCGGCGGATTTTATTCCTCCTTTCAAAAGCCAAACGGTTAAGAAGGACGATCAGGTTGTCCTGAAAAAATGATCCTCAAAGTCCAGCCGGCTGAGTTGTTAAATGGTACGGTGAGGCTTCCTGCTTCAAAATCATATTCCATCCGCGCTTTTCTGGTTGCCGCTTGCGGCGGTCTATCGACTATCCTCTATCCTTCGGATTGTGACGATGCCAAGGTCGCGATCGCCACGGCCAAGGCTTTGGGGGCCACTATCCGGTCGGTTCGCGGCGAGAAATTTTTTCTTCAAGCCAATACCAAAATATTAAAATCGACGCGTATCAATGTCAGCGAATCCGGTACGGTGCTGAGATTTCTTTTGCCGTTGCTTTCTTTACGGGGCAAAAATGCTGTGGTCTTCGGCGAGGGCACCTTGATTGGGCGGCCCAATGCGCATTTGTTAAATGCTTTGCGTTCTCACGGCGTGCAAATTCACGGCTCCGGCCTCAAGGAAAGTGTTCCTATCCTTTTTACAGGAGGAAGTTTGCGCGCCGGACAAATTAAAATCGACGGCAGTTTAAGTTCACAATTCATTTCCAGCCTGCTCATCGCTTGTCCGCAGATCAAAGAGAATTCCGACATCATTTTGACCGGCAAGAAATTGGTTTCGTCGGATTATATTCAAATGACGATTTTGATTCTGCGCAAGGCCGGCATCAAAGTTAAAAAAATTTCTCCGCGTCATTATAAGATCCAAGGAGGGCAAAAATTTTCCGGTCTCAAGGAATTTGCCGTGCCTTCCGATTACGGCCTCGCCGCTTTTTTGATGGCCGCGGTCTCCTTGGTCCCGTCAGAGATTACATTAAAGGGAAGTTTTAATGATCGCTTTATCCAGGCTGACGGGAGAATTTTGGATTTCCTTAAGAGAATGGGGGTCAAATGGACGACGGGCAAAGATACAATCAAGATCAAGGGCCCGTTCGAATTAAAAGGCGGCACATTTTCTTTGCAGCATTGTCCTGACTTGGTTCCCATTATGGCGGTGCTGGGTCTCTTCGCGAAAGGCGGTGTACGTCTGACGCAAATCGGTCATGCCCGCGCCAAGGAAAGCGATCGGATTAGTGATCTGCGCAGGGAGCTCATTAAGGTCGGCGCTCGCGTTGAAGAAAGTCCTGAGGAGTTAAAAGTTTTTCCTTTAAAATCTTTTAAGAGCAATGTTGTTTTGGATCCTCACCGTGATCATCGACTCGCCATGGCCTTTGCTGTTTTGGGTTTGAAAACTGGGATCACAGTTCTAGACATTGAGTGTGTAAAGAAATCTTATCCCCAGTTTGTGGCGGACATGAGAATTCTTGGCGCTGCTTTTAAAGTCGTATGACGTTTCTAACCTTGGAATGAAAAATACAAACAAACGCGATGTGTAAGTTTTTCTGATCCGACGAGTTCTTTTGAGGCGAATAGCGCCATAGAGGCGCAAAACAAATGAGCTTAAAAAGGACTCGGCGGATCAGCAAGCATCACTCATAACGATAGATGAAAACTTGCACAGCGCGTAAACAATTTAAATTTTTCAAAAATAAATTTTTTTGCAAATGTTAGGATAATTTTTAAAAGTCATTGACAGTCATTTTCTTTTCCGATAAGATTTTACTTATTGAATGACAGAGAGTTAGAACATTTTCGGTCTCTGGCGAAGTATTTTATCGTCGAGAAGATAAAAGATAGGATTCCCGCATGTCAAGGTTCCTGAAAGTCTTAAAAAAGTTTTTTAATTGGATGCTGGGTTTGTTGTCCAGTGATATGGGTATTGATCTGGGAACTTGCAACACGCTTGTTTATGTCAAGGGCGAAGGCGTTGTCCTTTGCGAGCCTTCGGTTGTCGCAATTGAAAAGGACACCGGCATTCCCGTGGGGTTTGGAGATGACGCAAAAAAAATGCTGGGCCGCACTCCCGGCAACATTGTCGCTATCCGTCCGATGCGTAACGGCGTTATTTCCGATTTTGAAATTACGGAAAAAATGCTCCGCCATTTTATTAATAAAGTCCATAACAGCAAAGGACGCGGATTTTTTCATCCCCGTCCCCGTTTAGTCATTGCCATTCCCTCCGGCATTACTGAAGTTGAAAAACGCGCGGTCCGCGATTCGGCCGAGCGCGCGGGAGCCCGGACCGTCGATCTTATTGAGGAACCCAAGGCCGCAGCCGTCGGAGTAGGACTTCCCGTCGAGGAACCTGCTGGCAACATGATTATTGATGTCGGCGGCGGCACGACAGAGTATGCGGTCATTTCTTTAGGCGGGATCGTGTATTCCAAATCGATTAAAGTCGGCGGTGACGGACTGGATAATGCGATCATGGAATATTTAAAAAAGACTTACAATCTTCTCATCGGTGAAAGAACAGCGGAAGAAATAAAGATTCGTATCGGTTCCGCCTATCCTCTAGAGGAAGAATTGACTTTGGATGTCCGCGGCCGGGATTTGATTGCGGGTTTACCAAAAAATATTACTATTACGTCGGAAGAAGTCCGCGAAGCCTTGCAGGCCCCCGTTCAGGCGATCGTGGATGCGACCAAGGTTGTTTTGGAAAATACCCCTCCTGAATTGTCGTCGGACTTGATCGATCGCGGAATTGTCATGGCGGGCGGCGGTTCATTATTGCGGGGAATCGATAAACGTATCGCCGAAGAGACAGGTCTTCCGGTCCACGTTGCGGATGACCCTATGACCGCGGTTGTTTTGGGAACCGGTGCGACATTGAGTATGCCGGCCCGTCTGCGTCGTCGCCTCGTGGTTAAAACCCGGCTTGATTTCTAAAGTTTTTTATTTTGACGTGTGTCCAGAAAAAAAACAAAGTTTTTAACCTACATCACCCTCGCTGCTCTTGC
Organism: Candidatus Omnitrophota bacterium; assembly: GCA_031423615.1. Classification (GTDB taxonomy): domain Bacteria; phylum Omnitrophota; class Gorgyraeia; order Zapsychrales; family JANLHA01; genus JADLGJ01. Next base: position 12,827 of record JANPFV010000102.1, on the reverse strand, counting down.
TTTCCTTTTTCTTTTTGCCCGCCTGCCTTTTATAACGCACATGAAATTTGCTGTGGTAGACACTCTTTCTTTTCCCATGAGAATTATTATGTTTCCTTTTTTAGAAATAAAGAAGATGTTTTATTATCATGCAACGTTCGAACAAAACCGCAAACTTGTGAAAGAGGTGGGAATGTTGCGGGCGCGCCTGACGTCTATGGATGAAGTCAATCTGGAAAATGCACGCTTAGAAAAGCTTTTAAAATTCAAAGAAAAATCTTTTGCCGGTGTTGCCGCCAATGTCATTGCGAGGGATCTTTCCAATTGGAATTCGGCGATTTTAATTGATAAAGGGAAACGCAGCGGGATTGCCGTCGGTATGCCGGTCGTTGATGCGTCCGGAATCGTGGGCAAAGTCGTTGAGGTTGTCGCAAACCGTTCCAAAATTATTTTGGTCAGTGATCCCAGTTTCAGTGTCCCGGCTATGATCAAACGTTCCCGGGAAGTCGGGCTTGTCTCCGGCACGCTGACCGGGCAATGCCGGATGCGCTATCTTTCCATGGACGCGGATGTGCAGGTCGGAGATGAAGTCATCTCCTCAAAGTTGAGTTCATCTTTTCCTCAGGGATTGGTTTTGGGCACGGTGATTGCTGTAGAAAATCCGACGGGCAGTTCTTTTCCTACGTGTCTGATCAAACCCGCGGCCCCGTTGTCCCGGATCGAAGAGGTGATTGTTATCATCCGTTCGACGACCAGCGCTGATAAAGATTAAAATAACCGTCCTAAAATTTTATGCAAAAAATCTTTTTTGTTTTGGTGCTCACCGTGCTTTGTATGGGGGCGCAATTGCTTTGGGCCGGGGTTTTAGGCGGTGTGTTCGTGCCGAATTTTGTTTTGATCGTCATTGTTTTTCTCAATCTCTACCGTGGCCGATATTACAGTTTGGGCGCGGCGTTTTTAGGAGGTTTTTTCTTAGACAGTTTCAGCGGCAGTGCGCTTGGGGTCAATACTTTTTCCTTGGTCATGTGCGCTTTCTTGACGACGTTTCTTAAGAAATATCTTTATCAGCCCGGGGTTAACGAGTCGCGGGTCCTTATGGTCTTATTGGTCGCGGTGGCCAATAGTTTATTGCAATATTTTGTAAATCTCGGCCGGGGAATAAATTTGGACTTGGGAGAGGCTTTTCAAAAGGCCATGGGGCCGGAAATCATTCTCACCGCCCTGGTGGCTTCCTACACGTTTGAAAGGTTAAAGCAGTGCGCCTTAAGATTATTAGCCTGACTTTTTTTATTTTTATGTTTCTCGTGGGTTGCCATCTGTTTTATTTGCAGATCATCCGGGGGAGTGCCTATTACAGTTTGAGTATTAATAACAGCATCCGGGTTTTGCCTGTTGAAGCGCCCCGCGGTCGGATTCTTGACCGCAATGGGGTTGTTCTCGCCGACAATCGTCATTCTTTTGATATTACCGTCCTGCCTCAGGAAATAGAGGACAAGGATGAATTATTTGATTTTTTGGCCAAGACCTTGCGTATGGATAAGAAAAAATTGTTGCAACAATTTTGGCAGAGAAAGATCGCGCCATTTTCTCCGGTGGTGGTGGCGGAAGATGTCACCAAAGAACAGGCGATGCTATTAGAGGAGAACAAATACCGTTTTCCCGGTGTTTACATCGAGGAATCCTACAGCCGCACCTATCCTTTTCATGAGGTGGGTGCCCATATTTTAGGGTATGTCGGCAAGATCAATCGGGAAGAGTTAGAGCAATTAAAAGATTATGGCCATTCGCCTTTGAGCGAGATTGGGAAAAACGGGATTGAAGATTTTTATGATTCTTATTTGCGCGGGCAGGAAGGCGGACAGCAGATGGAAATCAACAGTCGCGGTCGGCAGGTCCGTTTGTTGGCGATCCGGCAGGCGCAAGCGGGACAAGACATCACCTTGAGTGTCGACCAGCGAATCCAACAGATGGCTTATGACAGTTTGGCCGGCCGTCGGGGTGCGGTGATTATTATGAGTCTGGAGACGGGTGAAGTCCTTGCCATGGTCAGTTCGCCGGCGTATGACCCAAATGTTTTTGTTGACAGTCAATTGAAAAATAAAACCACGGCGTTGTTTGCGGATTCTCAATCGCCTTTACTGAACCGCGCGATCAAAGGACAGTTTCCTCCGGGTTCGGTTTTTAAGTTGGCGGTCGCCGCCGCCGGTCTGGCTACCAACCGGCTCGATCCGGCCACAACTTACAATTGTGACGGAGTTTATCAATTGGGCGCGGCTAAATTCCGTTGCTTGCATGTCCATGGCCCGCAAAATCTTTTTCAGGGGATCGCCCATTCTTGCAATATTTATTTTTATCATGTCGGACAGAATGCCGGCCCCGAAGCGATTTATCGTTACGCGCGTTTGCTGGGAATGGGACGTTCGACGGGAATTGATATTCCTTTTGAGGAAAAGGGCAATCTTCCCAACCCGCTTAAACGCAAATGGTATACCGGCGATACCTTGAACATGTCGATTGGGCAGGGGGATGTTTTAGCGACACCCCTGCAGCTTTTAAGGATGATGGCGACCTTGGGCCTCAACGGCCGTGAAATCCAGCCATATTTTCTTAAAGCGATTAATAATCAAGAATTGGTCAAACTCTCGACCAGCCGCCAGGTGGGAATGATTCCGCAGGTGTACGACATTTTAAATAATGCTCTGCGCATGGTCGTTGATGAATCGAGCGGGACGGCGCATATTTTGGATATTCCCGATATGAAAGTTTCGGGAAAGACAGGGACAGCCCAGTCGGGCCACGGCAAAGACAGCCATGCATGGTTTGTGGGTTATACCGTCGACACGCATCCGCGGGTGGCGATTTGTGTTTTTCTGGAGTATGGCGGGTCCAGCGCCAATTCGGTTGTGGTCACCCAACAAATTTTAACGCAAATGCGCGCGGCCGATATTTTATAAGGCGGGGTGAAGACGGCCTTTGACGTTTTGGGATAAGGAGAGAGATGCGACGAGACCTGGAATTGAAAATTTGGATTTTTACGGCTTGCATCGTTTTGACGGGACTGGTCGTTCTGTACAGCGCTTCCTATCAGAATGCTCGGGTCTCAGTTAAAGTTTTTTATGACCAGCTTTACTGTGCCGGAATAGGGTTTGCGCTTATGTATTTTCTTTCGCGAATGGATTATCGTCGGTTTTATGAAATCGCCTATGTGGCGTACGGCATTATGCTTTTGCTTTTGTTTTTGGTTTTAATCAAGGGGCGGTATGCCTTAGGGGCTCAGCGGTGGTTTTCAATTGCCGGGTTGACATTCCAGCCGTCGGAGATTTCAAAATTATGTTTGATTCTCGCTTTGGGCCGTTATTTCAGCCATCGCCGGCCGACCTTTAAATTCGGGACGAAAAGCACGAGCCGGGCTTTATGGAATCATTTGATTGCGCCACTGCTTTTGACTTTGGTGCCCATCCTTTTAATTTTTAAACAGCCTGATTTGGGGACTGCGATCCTGATTTTTGGGATTTTTTTTATTATGACCTATGCCAGTGGAATCGAAATGAAATTTTTGAGTGGATTTATCGGACTGTGTATCGTGGCGGCCCCTTTTATGTGGCATATTTTGCGTCCTTATCAGCGCGACCGGCTTTTGGTTTTTCTTAACCCTAATATTGATCCTTTGGGAGCAGGATACACTATTATCCAATCCAAAATCGCCGTTGGTTCCGGGCAATTGTTTGGGAAAGGATGGTTGGCCGGCACCCAAAATCAATTAAATTTTTTGCCGGAACAACATACGGATTTTATTTTTTCTGTTGTCGGAGAGGAGTGGGGCTTTTTAGGGGCGATGTTTCTTTTATTTTCCTACGGCGGACTCATTTTTACGGGACTCGCTATTGCCCAACAAGTCAACGACAAATTCGGAACCCAGGTTGCGGTCGGGATTGTCGGAATTGTGGCTTTACAGGTCATCATTAATATGGGAATGGTTATGGGGTTATTTCCTGTTGTGGGAATCACTCTGCCGATGATCAGTTACGGTCGGACATCTTTCATGGTTTTTATGATCATGATGGGATTTTTACTGGGCTTAAGTAAGCGCAGGACAGTTTTTTGAAAATTCTCAATTTCCTTATATTAATATTTTTAGAGTAAACTATAATAGAAGCAAATTACAAATGTTTTAACTTTCAGTTCATGACAAATGAAAGGCGATCATGGCTATTTCTACACAAGGCTTGACCCGTTCCGTCCTCAGTAATAAATATTTACGGCACGAAATCCTGATTGCTTTCTGTTTGATCATTTTGACCTTGCTTGTTTTTATTGGTTATCTTTTCCCTGGTGTCTCTGCCAGTTCCTGGTTTGCGAGCCGGGCCAATCTTCCGCTCATTTCCGGAATTTTGTTTACGATTTTGATTATCGGATTTCTTATCATTTGGCAAATCGTAGAGCCGGTTATCCGCTTAAGCCGTGAAGCCAAAATGATCGCCGCCGGCGATTTAAACCGGGAAATCCGCCTTGTTCGGCAAGATGAACTCGGTGAACTTGGGTCATCGGTCAATGCCCTGACCCGCCGGATCCGCGAGAATGTCGAAGAACTCAACAGCCTCAACAAAAAGACAGAAATACTTAATGACGAGATCAACAACCGCATCGTCATGCTTTCTAATCTCATGGAAATCAGCAACGGCATCGCGCAGAAAGCGGCCTTAAAGGACATCCTGCGTATCGCGGTCAATAAATGTTTTCCGGAACAGGAAATGTCTTTTGGTTGCGTCATTTTAAAAGATACGAAGACTGATGAATATAAGATCCAGTATTTGCACAGCCCGCAGGAAGAGCAATTAACCCGCCGGGGATTGCGGAATATTAAAATTGCTCTCGGGGCCGGCATTCTGGGGAAGGCCATCCTCCGCCAGGAAGCGATTGTTGTTGACCAGAGTACGAAAAGCAGTCAGGAAATCGAAGACTTTAAAGGTCTTTTTTTGATCAATAATGCGATCATCGCTCCCATTTCTTCGACGGGAAACGCTTACGGCTTGATCATTGCGGGAAACGACCGGCCGAATTATTTCTGCACCGAAACCCAGAAAGACCTTCTGCAGCTGGTTTCTAAACATATCGCGATTGCGGTATTAAATGAAAAGCTGTCCCAGGAAATTGAAAAGTTTGAAGTGACCGATTCTTTGACCGGTTTGTATAACAATGCTTATGCGCGCAGCCGTTTAGGGTTTGAAGTCAAGCAGGCCGTCAATACGCAGAAAACGTGTTCCTTTGTTTTGCTCAAAATTGACCGCTTCAAAGATTATCTGACGTCGTTCGGACATATCGGCGCGGAAGATGCCCTTTTAAAAATTGCCGCTGTTTTTAAAGAGCATTTACCGATGGAAGCCAAGGCGGCTCGTTTTGCGGAGCATGAGTTCGCGGTGGTCCTTCCCGGAATCAACAAGCGCGAAGCCATCGCGTTGACTGAAGACACGGTAAAGAAGATCGCGGAAAAATTCGCGGTCGATGAAAATAAGGGCCGCCACTTGACGGTTACGGCGGCGATCGTTGAAAATCCGCTCGATGGCCGGACCGCCGATGAGCTTATTCTCAAAAGCGGTATCATTCTCGCGGATACGATTGAACAGGGCGGTAATCGCGTTGGGTATCACAAATGAGAAATTTTAAACGCACTTCCACCAAACAACTCGGCGAGGTTTTAGTCGAGCGCGGGGTCATCGACCACGAGCAGGTCATCATGGCGCTCACGTATCAGCGTGAGAAGGGCGGTCTTTTTGGCGAGGTTTTAGTCCAGCTCAAATTTGCGACAGAAGAAGACATCGCGCAAGCCTTGACATGTCAATACGGGTTTCCTTATCTGCCTTTGGCCAATTATGAAATTGACCGGGAAGTCATCGGCGCTATCCCGGAAAATGTTTGCCGGCAATTCTGTCTTATTCCCGTTGATAAAATTGGAAAAAGTTTAACTCTCGCCATGGCGGACCCCTTGAACCAAAACGCCATCGATGATGTGGAGCTGATCACGGGTTCGACGGTGCAAGCTTTTGTGAGCACGGCCAGCGATATTAAAGAAGCCATCGCGCGTTATTACAAATCTGCAGGCTGACCCTATGTCTTCTCTTAAAGAACGGTTGCTGGAAATTCTCATCCATGACAAGATTCTTAAACAGGAAGACCTTGACCGGGCCATTGAAGAGCAGAAAAAAAGCGGGGGAGAGCTCAGCAAAATTTTAGTCCGCCTCAAGGCCATTCATGAAGATGACCTGACTCATGCTCTCAGTACCGGACTGGGGATGCCCCCGATTGATATTTCCCGTCTCAAAATTGATCCGGCTGTCGTTAAAATCATTCCGCAAGATGTCGCGATCAAATATCAGATCATTGCCATTTCCCGTATGGGCGGCAACCTCACCTTGGCCATGGCGGATCCCCTGAATATTTTTGCCATAGACAATGTCAAGGCCCTGACCGGCATGAATATTGTGCCGATCATTACCCGTGCCGTCTTAGTCCAGCAGACCATTGAAAAATATTACACCACGGATTCAGGCGCGGCCCTGCAAAAAATTATTCAGGACATCAAGGAAGCCGATGATATCGAACTGGTCGGAGATGGACCGGCCGGAGCGCAGGGCGGGGTCGAAGATTTGACGGAAGAAGCTCCCATGATCAAACTGACGGACACGATCATTCATCAGGGAGTTCTCGCCAAGGCCAGCGACGTTTTTATCGAACCCATGGAAAACACCGTGCGCATCCGTTATCGCGTCGACGGAATCATTCGCGAAGCCGACCGGATGGCCAAGGCCTTGCATCCGCCCATCATTTCCCGTATTAAAGTCATCAGTTCGCTCGATATTTCGGAACAGCGTCTTCCGCAGGACGGCCGTTTTAAAACGATCATGGCGGGTAATCGGGAAGTGGATTTTCGTGTGAGCATTTTACCGACCGCTTACGGAGAGAAGGCCGTTTTACGTATTTTGGATAAAACGGCCGGCATTCTTGATTTAGCCAAGCTGGGATTGGAACCGGACGCGATGAAGAAATTGCAAGACTGCGGATTGCGTCCGCACGGCATGATCCTCTGCTGCGGCCCGACGGGCAGTGGAAAGACCACGACGCTGTATTCGCTTTTGAAATTTGTCGATTCACCGGGAAAGAATATCATTACCGTTGAAGACCCCGTCGAATACCAAATGAAGGGCATGAACCAGGTCAATGTCCGTCCGTCGGTGGGTTTGACTTTTGCGGCCAGCCTGCGCTCTATTCTGCGACAGGACCCCGACATTATCATGGTCGGCGAAATCCGCGACTCGGAAACTTTAGACATTTCCGTTAAGGCGGCGCTGACCGGGCATTTGGTCCTCAGTTCTTTGCACACGACGACAGCCGCGGGGTCGGTCGTGCGGATGATGAACATGGGGATCGAACCGTTTTTATTGTGTTCATCGGTTGTCGCGATTGTGGGGCAGCGTCTTATCCGCCGGATTTGCTCTAAATGTAAGGAACCTTTTCCGGTGCCGGCGGAAATAGCGGTGAAATTGAAGTTGAATAAAGAAAAGATTGTCAAAGAAGTAGTTCTCTCCCGGGGCAAGGGATGCCAAGCCTGCTTAAATACCGGTTATGCGGGGCGGCTGGTGATTTGCGAAATCATGGTTTTAACGCCCAAGGTCAAGGAAAAAATCTTGGAGCGGGTCGGTGAAATCAAAATCAAGGACATCGCGCGGCGGGAAGGAATGATCACAATGCGGGAAGACGGAATTCATAAGGCTTTCGCGGGGCTCACCACGCTCGAGGAAGTTTTACGTGTTACGGCGCCCGACGAGGATTTAACAGCGAAATAATTCTTTATGGCCGAAACTTTAAAAACAAAAATTCTTAGCCGGCTTCTTGAATCCCTTAAATTAAAAAAAGAAGATCTCGATTCCGCGCTCGCTTTGCAAAAAGAAAAGGGCATTCCTTTGGAACGCGCGCTCATGGATAAAGGACTGATCAATGAGGAAGATTTGCTGCTTTTGCTGGTCAAGGAACTCCATATCCCTTTCATCAATCTTAAGAAATACCGGATCAATCCCGAATTAAAGACCGTGATTACCGAACGGGTTGCCCGGCAGTACCATATCATTCCCCTCTCTCATATGGACGACACTTTGACTGTGGCTATTTCCGATCCTTTGAATATTTTTGCCATCGATGATATCAAAAACATCACGGGAAAAAATATCGACGTGGTGATGAGCACGGATTCAGAAATTATGCATGCCATCGACCATTTCTATGGATCTCGGGAGACGGCTTCAGTTTCGGATATTAGTAAAGGGATTGAAATGGAACAGTTCGAAATCGTTTCCGAGAAGGAAGGCGCCCAGCAGGATGATGTGAACGCCGAAGAAGGTGAACAGGCGCCGATTATTCGTTTGGTCAATCTTGTTATTCAGGAATCTTTAAAACAGCGCGCTTCGGACATTCATATTGAACCGATGGCGGATATTGTGCGCGTGCGTTATCGCGTTGACGGAACCTTGATTGAGGCCATGAATTTTCCCAAGGAAAACCAGAACTCGGTTCTTGTTCGTTTGAAGATCATGGCCCGGTTAGACATTACCGCGACGCGGACTCCCCAGGATGGACGCTTCAAAATGAGTATAGGGTCTAAGGAAGTGGATTTTCGTGTTTCAGTTTTGCCGACGATCTTTGGACAAAAGGTCGTTCTTCGTATTTTGGACCGCAAAAATTTAAAAATCGGTTTAGACGGACTGGGTTTTTCCCCGCGGTCTATCAAAATCTTGAAAGACAGCATCCGCAGTCCTTTCGGAATGGTTCTTGTCACCGGCCCGACGGGAAGTGGTAAATCCACGACGCTTTATTCCATCATCAACGAATTGAACACCATTGAAAAGAATATTATCACTGTCGAGGACCCGGTTGAATATTTGATTGAGGGCTTAACCCAGATCCATGTTCGTCCCGAAATCGGTTTGACTTTCGCGTCGGGTTTGCGGGCGATTCTCCGGCAGAGTCCGGACATTGTCATGGTCGGTGAAATCCGCGACGTTGAAACCGCCGACATTTCCATCAAGGCGGCCCTGACGGGGCAGTTGGTTTTTTCGACTCTGCACACCAATGACGCGGCCGGCGCCTTGACCCGTTTAGTCGATATGGGTGTGGAACCTTTCCTTGTCGCCTCCAGTATTGTGCTGGTGTGCGCCCAGCGTTTGTGCCGGAAAATTTGTCCGCATTGCAAGCACGCCGTTGACACCCCCAAATGGATCACCAAAGCTTTTCAGGAAAGAATTCCGGCAGGTACGGTTTTTTATGAAGGCAAAGGCTGCGACCATTGCCGCAAGACCGGATATTACGGACGGATTGGAATTACGGAAGTTTTTGAAGTGGATGATACGGTGCGCGAAATGCTGATCCTGGGAAAATCTTCGGATGAAATCAAAGAGTATTCGCAGAAAAACAAGGGCATGAAAGTTTTGTGGGATGAGATCATGGAAAAATTTATCAGCGGGGAAACCACGGTGCAGGAAGTTTTACGCTTAACTACGGAAGAATAATCTTTGTAGAAAAACTTGCCCATCGCGTTATTCCCGTCTCAAGGCCCAGGGCAAGCCTGCGAGCGGCCATTATTTCGTCGCATGGAAAATAAATCCAGTGAAAATATTTTCCGGCGGCAGGAAATAGTGTTAAAATGTTTTTGATTTTGCAGGAGAGAAAGGATTTTTTTATGCCAACATTTAAATATGTTTCCAAAGACTGGGACTCCAAGAGCGTTGTCGGCAAAATTGTCGCCGACGATGAAGGCAAGGTCATCGAAGAATTACGCAAACGCAATTTGACCATTATTTCTATTGATTTGGTCAAGGAATCTGCGGTCCGGAAAGTCTCATTCGGCGGTAAAAAAGTCAAAGAAGACGACTTGGTCATTTTCAGCCGTCAACTTTCGACGATGATCGATTCCGGCATCCCGATTTTACAGGCTCTGGATGCTTTGCAGGAACAGATCACCCATCCGGCTTTTAAAAATGTCGTCGTCGCGGTTCGCGATGACATCCAAATGGGGGGAAGCCTTTCGGCGTCATTTGCCAAGCACCCGGGGGCTTTTGACACCCTTTTCATCAATATGGTCAAGGTCGGGGAAACCGGCGGCGTGTTAAGCCAGATTCTCGATCGTATTGCCAGTTATCTGGAAAAATCTTTAAAATTAAAACGCAAAGTCCAGTCGGCCATGATTTATCCCGCGGTGGTCGTCAGTATGGCGGTTCTTATTACCATTCTTCTTTTAGTCAAGGTCGTTCCCACTTTTGCCGGGATTTATACGTCGTTCAATAAAAAATTACCAGCCATGACTCAGGCGTTGATTGATGTAAGTAATTTGCTGCAACATAATTTGTTGGGTTTGGTCATTGGGGTTTTTATTTTCGGTTTTATCATCAATCGCCTTTATCGCACGGATAAAGGACGGCTTTATATCGACAGTTTTGTTTTAAAAATGCCCATTTTCGGAGAAATTATCCGTAAAGTGGCGATCGCCCGTTTTAGCCGTACGCTTTCGATCCTTTTGCAGACGGGTGTTCCTATTCTCGAGTCCTTTGATATCGTCGGAAAATCCAGCGGAAACCGCGTCATTGAAGGTGTCATCGAAACGGTCAAGGAAAATGTGCGCGAAGGGGAAAGCATTGCCGCGCCTTTGACGAAAAGCGGGGTCTTCCCGCCGATGGTGACGCGGATGATTTCCATCGGTGAAAAGTCAGGTCAGCTGGAAAAAATGTTGACCAAGATAGCCGATTTCTATGACGATCAGGTCGATACGGCCGTCAATGGTTTGACCAGCATCATTGAACCTTTGATTATCGGTGTGCTGGGAATCGTCGTCGGCTTTATTGTTATCGCGCTCTTTATGCCGATTATCAGCATCACAACGATCATTTAGACATGAAAATAAAAGCCTTCTTTTTATGCAGCTATGGTTCGGGCATGACCCGGCTGTTTTTGACGCTGAGTCTGTGTTTGGCTTTGTCGGCGGTTGCGGAAGCCCGGCAGACCCTTTCTTCTGACGAAGTATTCGATAAGTCCATGATGGAACTGCGTGCCACGATGGAAAAGGCCCGTAGCAGTAATGAGGCTTTCCGGAAACAAAATCATCTTTTGCGCAAAGAGGCGGAGCGCCTTGAGCAGGAGGTCATGGATAGGGATGACCAAAAGACGGTTGATCTGACCGATCCTTTGGTTTTCAACAATGATGCTGTCCTTGCCGAGAAGGAAAAGGCCCTTTATGAGGCGCGCATCAAAAATCTTTCGGCACGATTGGCCCGTTTCCAGGGTGATAAAAAGCATTTACAAAAGAAAATAAAATATTACGACGATGATAATAAGAATGCGCAAACTGAAACCGCGAGATTAAAAAAGGAGATTGACGGGATCCAGATTCCTTTGCGTAAAGAGACGCCGGCGGCTTCGGTCAGAGATGATCCTGGGTCGGACAATGTCACCCGGGAATCGAGCGACCGCGAAATCCGCATAAAGGAATTTCAAAGACGTTTGGATTTGCAGAGAAAAGTTTTTCGCGAGAATTCTAACGAGAAAAACAAATGGGAAGTGGCCTATTCTCAGCTTTCCTCTGAGTGGACTTCAGGTCAAGAAAGTCTGGCCCGCATGAAAGACGAGCAGCGGCTTGTCAGCCATGAAGCCAACACCGTAAACACAAAGCCAATGGGAAATGAAGATAATCTCCGGCAGGCCATCGCTGATTTACGCGAGTATTGCTTTGAGTTGACGAAAGGTTTAAATGAATTAAAGCAAGCGGCGTTAGCTGTAAAACCGATATCCAAAAGTGAATTACAAAATATTTTAAAGAAATTTCAAGACGAACAATTGTTATTAAGGGAAGAGTTGGCTCTTTCCAAACGCGGTCCAACGGCTAAAACTCCCAAATCTATTAAGAATGCAAAATCTAATGCCGTTTTATTGGCGCGAAAAAGATCTTTGTCTGCGGAAAGAAGTAGCTTAAAAAGCCAAATCGCTCAAGCCCAGAAGGTTTATGAAAAGAAAGCCTCGCCGGTTATTTCTTCCGGTAAAAGCGATCCGGTTTTAAAGACTAAAATTGCGCAAAGCACCGCGCGAATAAAGGATTTACAAACCAAGATCACTGCCTTGCGCAGCCGGGCTTCTCCCTATCAGAGAAGTGAAAATTTGGCGGAACAGGTCCAAGTGCTGGAAAAACAACTCCAAGTTTTGCGCAATAAGCCCCAGGTTTCTGAGAAAGAGGAGATGTCATCGAATCCGGATTTGGCGGCTTTGCAAAAGGAGATAGATCAACTGCAGTCTCGCCGAGACATTTTGGCCGATTCCGTGGTCACCATTCAGAGCAAATACCCGTTGGGGGACATTTCACCCAAGGACGTCGCGGATAAAGAAGCCCAGCTCAAAGAGTACTGGGACACTTTGAAGTTAGAAAATGCCGCTTTACAGGAAAAGCTTTTGACCTTGCAAATGCGCAAAGACAAAAAATCGGAATAATTTTACGCCCCGTCCTTGACACTTTCGTATTAGGGTTCTATACTTTCATTAACAATTTATGTCCTTGATGAAAAAGGCAAACCATTCGTAAGGATGGGACGCAAAGCTAAAGGGCCCTCAAGAGGGCAGCCAGTTACCACTAGGTCGAGCTTAAGTGTCCTATTCTTCGCATGCGGAGAATAGGTTTTTTTGGTGTGCGCGGCATGCCTGTGAACTAGACGGTGAAAGACCGTTACGGAGGAGATAGCACCAACCGTTAGCCAAAGGCAAGGGTGTCCGTCGCGAGGCGGAATCTGAAAGAAGTCATAAGGCAAAATCTCGGCCTGAGG
>JANPFV010000101.1:0-22901 GCA_031423615.1 Candidatus Omnitrophota bacterium | reverse complement strand
TGCCCGACCTGATTGAAACAATCACGAAATATCTCGAGAATCATAACCAAAATCCCAAGGTTTTTATCTGGAGCGCATCGGTCGAACGAATTATGTCAAAAATTGCCAAATGTAAAGAAGCGTTAGACTCACTACACTAGTGAATGCGGGGAGAAAACACGCTTAACTTCAAGGAGGTTCATCATGGTAAAAAAATTACATATCATTCAAGTTGTGGGTGGTGGTCTTTTGGCCTTAATTGTCGTGGCTAACCCGACGACGAGCTATGCCGATAACGGCCGGAACCAGGAATATAATTCATACCGCAGAGTTAATCAATCTCATTATGAGTCAAGGCATCATTCTTACCCTCGCTATGGAGAAACTCGGTTCACACTATCCGGAGGGAATCTTTCGCTTTCCGTTGGAGGCTTAAGATATTATTATGAGGATGGAGTTTATTATCGTCGTCATATGCGGCAATATGTGGTCGTTGCTCCTCCCCGCGGCGCGGTGATCCGATATTTGCCTTCTTCTTATCGCCCTGTTGTTATTCGCGGTGCGACATATTATACGCAGAATGATATTTATTATCAGCCGACAGTGCAAGGCTATGTGCTGGTTGATCAACCCGATACCATGGTTTACCCTTTGCAGGGTGTTCCACTTAACTTAGCAGCAGGAAACGAGGACAATTCTTTTATTGTCAATATTCCCAATCGCAAAGGCAGTGGATATACCTCCGTGACTCTGAAAAAATCAGGGGATGGATATGTGGGGCCGCAGGGAGAATTTTACGCTGATTTTCCCAAGATCAGCCAATTGCAAGCCATGTATGTCAACTGAGAAGCCGATTGGGATTCTCGGTCGCCGAGCTTCACAAGTTAAGAATGAGGCCCTATAATGAAAAATGTTCTTAAAAATGCCGACTTTATTTTCCAGAATATTATAGAAAGTATTCATGCAGGATATTCCCGACGACATTATTATACAAGCTGCGCAAGGCGACTTGCCGTCTTTCGAGGTGATTTACAAAGCCATGGCCGGCTTTGTTTACAATGTCTCTTTGCGTATGACCCACAACACAGAAGACGCGCAGGAAGTTACACAGGAGGTCTTTCTTATTTTGTACCGTAAGTTAAAAAATTTTCGGGCAGAATCTTCGCTTAAGACGTGGGTGTATCGCATTGCCGTGAACTATGCCATCAATTTTACGCGGAAGAATGCAAGGGCCAGAAATAAAATGAGCGAATATCATCATTCTTTGACCGGCGTTATTGTCGAGGGTGAGGCACAGAAACAGATTGAAAAAGAACACCAAAAACAGTGCGTCGATGAAATCCTAAGTGTTTTAAATCCTCACCAGCGGGCGTGCATGGTCCTGAGGAATATCGAAGGATTAAGTTACGAGCAAATTGCGGAGACCTTAAAGATCACCATCAATACTGTTCGTTCCCGGCTCAAGCGGGCCAGAGAAAAAATATTAGCCCAAAAAAAGCAGACAGACTATGCAAACCTGTAAAAATATTAAAGACTGGATTCTTACGGACTTTTTAGACGCGCAGACGGACCCAGCAACGAGAAAGTTGATTGACAGTCATTTGCTGACATGTGGTGATTGTCGAAGTCTTGTCGAGGACGTGACAAAGAATTTGGCTGCGCCCTTTAAGCCGGCTGTTCGGGAAGATGTTCCTGAACATTTATGGTCTTTGCTGAAACAGAGGATTGAAAACGAAATACGCCCCGTTGTTCCCGCGGATGGTTTTATGAACAGGCTCGGGGGGTTTTTTTCTTTTTCGCGTTTGGCTCCGGCTTTGGGAGTGTTGGCCGCTATTATTTTGTTCAGTTCGTTATTTTTAAGTCACAAGCAAAGAGAAAGGGCTCAAGAAAGAGAGCAGGGAGAGTATCTGGCTTTTTTGTGGAAGTCCGCAAATTCGCAAGATTCAGAAACCATTGTTTCCGAAACCCCGCTTGAAAAATATTTTTTATAATAAAATAGGAGGCTCCATGGATTTTAAGAAGATTATTTTTTTATATGTTTTAGTTCTGGGGTTCGCGGGAATGCCTTGGACTTATGCAGATGATGAAAGTCCTGCATCAACGGAACAAGAACGGTTTTGGCAAATAAAACACGAAGAAAAAGAAAAGTCTATTCGTGAGATTTATACTCAACTGAATTTGACCGATGAGCAAAAGAAGCAATTAGAAGAAAATAAACGCAGCGAAAAAGATTCGAAAAAAGATCTTTATGGGAAAATACGCTCTTATAAAGAAGCCCTGAATCAGGAACTCATGAAGCCGGAATTGAATATGCTTAATATTAATGAGATTCAAACTCAGATTAAAACGGTGCAAGCGCAGATCGCGGACGATCGTTTGAATTCTATTTTGAACGTTCGCAAAATTTTAACGGTCGAGCAATTTACAAAATTCACTGAGCTTATGAAAAAAGCCGAAACCAAAGAAAATAAAAGATCGCATGGGAATTAACTTTTTGAGAAAAATTATTTTCTTTTTTTCAATTTTGGCCGGAAGTTTTTCTCAGGCCTGGGCTTTGGAGACATTGACTTGGACGGATTGTTTGAGAGAAGCTGCCCGAAATCATCCGGATTTGATTGCGGCCAAAGAAGGAATCGAGCAAAGTCAAGCTGATAAAAAGATTGCGGTCGGCGGTGTATGGCCGGAGCTCACAGCCGACCTTAACGCTGCAACAATTCAGACCAGCGATACGGGCTCAGCAAAAGCTTTTTCATACGGCCTTTCCGGCTCGATGCTTCTCTTTGATGGCCTTAAGACTCCCCATAATATCCTGGCCGCTTCCGCCGACATCAAAGCGGCAAAAGAAAACTTTAAATTTACTTCCGCATCCCTGCGTTTTATTTTACGCCAAGCTTTTGTCGATTTGCTCAAGGCGCAAAAGCTTGTTGATCTGACCCAAGAAATTTATAATTTACGAAAAAGCAATTTGGAGCTGATCACTCTGCGGTATGAATCGGGGACCGAACACCGCGGGGCACTTCTGACGGCAAAAGCCAATATGTCGGAGGCGGTTTTCGAAATCAATGCGTCTAAACGTGGCTTAGAAACAGCGCAGAGAAAGTTGAGCAAGGAACTCGGAAGAAATACCTTTGGACCTTTAATTGTACAAGATGATTTTGATATGACATCCGACATCACAATAAGCCCTGACTTTGAGAAAATCGCACAAAATAACCCTTCGGTTTTAAAAATATCGGCCCAAAGAAATGCCGCCGCCTACGATATCAAGGCGCGCCAAGGAGATTTTTTACCGACTGTTGTTTTAAACGCCGGAGCTGATAAACCGGATAACCGTTGGCCGCCGCGAAAAGACGAGACCTCGGCGGGCGTTAAGGTTTCTCTCCCTCTGTTCAGCGGCGGGGCCAATGCGGCCCGTTTGTCTAAATCGCGAAGCGTTTATCGCCAGTTGGAACAGGAGGAGCGCAGCATCCAAGACGGAGTTGCTTTTAATTTAGAAAAAAACTGGAATGACTTAGCCGACGCTTACGAGAAAGTTACGGTACAGAAAGATTTTTTGGCCGCAGCAGAAGAACGCGCCAAGATTGCCCAAGCCCAATATTCCGTCGGCATTATTACTTTTGACAATTGGACAATCATTGAAGATGATTTAGTCGATAATCGCAAAACATTTCTTGATGTCCAGGCTCAGGCCCTCTTGGCCGAAGCCAATTGGATCCAAGCTAAAGGAGAGACTCTGGAATATGAAAAATAAAATTTGGCTGCTTATAGTTTTTGCATTGGTCGTTTTCGGCGTAGGACTGACCTGGAGAAAAATAACAGCCGGATCTAAGGCTGCCGAAACCGTGAAAATTGTTTCTCCTTACCGCGAAGATATTAAAATTATAATTTCTTCCACAGGAACGGTATTGCCTAAGAATCGTTTGGAAATCAAGCCGCCGGTCAATGGACGCATCGAGCAAGTTTTAGTGGAGGAAGGGCAGAAGATCAAGGCGGGCGATATTTTAATATGGATGAGCTCAACGGACCGGGCCGCGCTTTTGGACGCGGCGCGGGGCCGGGGCGAAGCGGCCGTCAAAGAATGGCAGGACGTTTATAAGCCGATCCCGCTTATGTCCCCGATCGATGGAGAGGTGATCGTCGGAACTATTCAGCCGGGACAGACGGTGACAGCCGAGGACGATGTTTTGGTTTTATCCGACCGCCTGATTGTGCGGGCGCAAGTTGATGAAACGGACATCGGAAAAATCCAAAAAGGCCAAAATGCCGAGGTGACGCTGGATGCTTATTCCGACACCAAGATCGAAGGTGTGGTTAATCATATTTATTACGAATCCAAAACCGTCAATAATGTGACCATTTATGATGTCGATTTATTGTTGGAAAGAGTTCCTCCCTTTTTTCGTTCCGGCATGAACGCGAATATTGATTTTGTTACGCAGAGTAAAAAGAATGTCCTCGTTTTACCTTTAGCCGTTGTGCACAAAAGCAAAGAGGGTTCATGGGTTATGATCCGTCCGGGAGGCGGTCATGAAAAATCTATGCGTCGTGACGTCACGACGGGGATCAGCGATGAGAAAAATATAGAAATTTTGTCTGGTGTGACCGAAAATGATGCCGTCCTTTGGATAACCAAGAAATATTCTCTTCCGCAAAACGGCGGTACCAATCCCTTTATGCCGGCCCGTCGGAGCAGCGGACGATGATCGAATTAAAAAACATTATAAAAAGTTACCGGATGGGCGATCAGGTCGTTAAGGCCGTCAATGGTGTCTCCTTGAAAATCAGTGCCGGGGAATTTGTCGCCATCATGGGGGCGTCCGGTTCTGGGAAATCGACCTTGATGCACATTCTGGGCTTGCTGGACCGTCCCGAATCGGGGACATATACGCTGGCTGGTTACGATATTACCGGGCTCACGGACGATCAACTTGCCTCATTGCGCAACCGTTTGATCGGGTTTGTTTTTCAACAGTTTCATCTTTTATCCCGACGGAACGCCTTTGAAAATGCCGGTCTTCCTTTGGTTTATGCAGGACAACGCCAGTCGGAAGATAAAGTCCGTCGTGAGTTGACCGCAGTGGGTTTGGCTGACCGCATGGAACACCGTCCCAATGAATTGTCCGGCGGTCAACAACAGCGCGTGGCCATTGCCCGTTCATTGGTTAATGATCCTTTTATCATTATGGCCGATGAGCCGACGGGAAATCTGGACAGTAAAAGCAAAGACGAGATTGTCGGAATTTTAAAGGATCTTAACAAAAAAGGAAAGACCATCGTCATGGTGACCCATGAACCGGAAATGGCTGCCCATGCCAGCCGCGTGATTGTCATGAGGGATGGCGTGGTTATTTCCGACGATGTGCGCAGTAAAACGCAAAACCAAACGGCCTTGACGGACTCGGGATTAGCCGTGAAAGAAGCCCTGGGTTCGTCTCGGGGACGATATGATGTCGCCAAGTTTTTTGATTCCGTACACCAGGCCGTCTACGCTATGATCGCGAATAAACTCCGTTCGTTTCTTTCTATTTTAGGAATATTAATCGGGGTGGCGGCCGTCATTGCCATGCTCGCTTTAGGCAGCGGGGCGCAAGCGTCCATCCAGAGTCAGTTGGCGTCGTTGGGTTCGAACCTTTTAATGGTAAGGCCCGGACAAATGCGGGTGCAGGGTGTGGCGATGGAAGCGGGGGCCGGAACGCGTTTAACCTTGCAAGACTTGACCGCGGTCAGCGAGCTTTCCGGCGTGAACCGGGTAAGTCCGTCGGTAACGGGGCGAGTCCAGGCCGTTTACGCTAACAATAATACCAATACTCAAGTCGAAGGGGCCAATGTCGATTATGCACCGATGAGGGCTTCTATTCCGCAGGCCGGAAGATTTTTTAACGAAGAAGAAGTGCGGACACGCGCTAAGGTCGCGGTGGTCGGAACAACGGTTGTGAAAGCTTTGTTCGGCGATGTCAACCCCGTGGGAGAGACGATTAAAATCAATTTGATCAATTTTACGGTGATTGGAATTTTACCGCCCAAAGGAGCGACTGGTTTTCGGGATCAGGATGATACAGTTCTCATTCCGGTGACAACGGCGATGTACCGGCTTTTGGGGAAAGAATATGTGGATTCGATTTATATTGAAGGAGATTCGCCGGAAGGCTTGGAGGCTCTTAGCCGCAGTATTACCGATCTTTTATTGCGCCGGCATCGTTTAGGCAATAAGTCGGGCAGCGAGGACGCTTTTCAAATACGAAATATGGCCGATATCAAAGCCGCTTTGGAAACAACAACCAAAACCATGACGATGCTTTTAGGTTCCATCGCGGCCATAGCCCTTTTAGTGGGCGGGATTGGGATCATGAACATCATGCTTGTGTCAGTCACGGAACGGACCAAGGAAATAGGTTTACGTAAAGCGATTGGTGCTACCAGCAAAGATATTTTGATGCAGTTTTTGATTGAGTCGGTGTTGATGACATGCATCGGCGGAATTACGGGAGTGGTTTTAGGCGCGGGCGTGTCTTTTCTTTTAACGCTGTTGGCAGGATGGACCATAAAAATTTCGATGTCCTCGGTCATTTTGGCCACGACGTTTTCTGTAACGGTGGGGATTGTATTTGGGTTGTGGCCCGCGCAGAAAGCGGCCCGGTTAAATCCTATCGAAGCTTTGCGGTATGAATAAAAGCGAAGTCCAAATTAAAGGTCGCGCCCAGGCCGCAATTTGAATCTTTCCTTGGCCTCTTCTATCGCCTTGATCGCGGCCGGCAAATTGTCCCATCCCTCGATGCCGGTTTTCTTTTTTTCCAAATCTTTATAAATTTTGAAAAAATGTTCGATTTCTTTGAGCAAGTGAGGCGGAATATCGTTTAAATCCTTGATATGGTTCCACAGCGGATCGCGCACAGGAACACAGAGAATCTTCTCGTCCGGCCCCTTTTCATCCCACATTTTGAAAAGTCCGACGGGGATGGCTTCGATCATACAGCCGGGGAAGGTGGGTTCCCAGACTAAAACCAGGGCATCCAAAGGATCTCCGTCGAGTGCGAGAGTGTCGGGAATAAAGCCATAATCGCTGGGATAGTGGACCGCGGAAAAAAGCATACGGTCGAACTTGAGAACTTTTCGTTTTATGTCGTATTCATATTTATTGCGACTGCCTTTGGGAATCTCAATCATCACCGAAACCGTTTGAACAGGTTTTTTGGACGTTACACGTTTAAATTTTCGATTTTTTTCTTTTTTAATGATTTTGGCTGACATGGATTTTTCCTTTAGCGAGCTATTGAAATTCGGGGTGTTGCGCGAAGACCTGTTAATTCTATTTTATCTTTTCCCTTTTGTCGAGAAAATTGTATAATTGAGACTTCTATGGAAAAATGGTTTTATCTTATTTTAGGCGGCACACTAGGGACGGTTTCACGCTATCTTCTGGCGGGTGCAGTTTATCAAAAAGCCGGCACGGGTTTTCCTTGGGGCACCTTGGCGGTAAATCTTACCGGATGTCTGGTGATTGGTTTTCTCGACGTGATTTTTGAAAAGAAATTTTTAATGGTTCACAACTATCGCATTCTATTGATGACGGGATTTTGCGGGGCTTTTACAACGCTTTCCAGCGTCATGCTGGAAACATCGGATCTTTTTAAAAAAAGCGAATTCGGGCCAGCGCTGGGATATCTCGTGTTGACCGTTTGCGCAGGGTTTTTTGTTTTTCGTTTGGGATCGATTTTAGCCGGACTGCTTTTAAAATAAAGACAAGAGGAGATTCTTATGACGGTATGGCAGTTGTTTCGCGCGGGTGGATTAACAATGTATTTTTTAATTTTTTGTTCGGTTATTTCTTTGGCGATCATTGTGGAAAGAATTTATTATTACCGCTCCCGTTCGACCATTGATCGTTTTCAATTTATGGTGCAAATCGCCCATGACATCGCCGCGGGCCATATCGAAGAGGCGATCAAGTTATGCAAGAACACCAAAACATCGTTTGCCAGTGTGGTGTTGGCGGGCCTGAGTTTGCAGGGGCACAATGAAGTGGTCATTTCCAATGCCATGGAACGAGAAGTGATCATTGAAACCGGTAAACTGGAAAGATATACCGGTGTCGTCGGTACGATCGGCAGCACGGCGGTCTATATCGGACTTTTTGGAACGGTCTTGGGAATCATGCGGGCGTTTCAGGACATTGCGGCCAGCGGTTTCGGGGGGATCAATGTCGTCATTAATGGGGTTGCAGAAGCCTTGGTTTGCACGGCTGCGGGTTTAGCCGTCGCTGTTCCGGCGGTTATGGCTTATAATTATTTTTCCCGTACGATAGACAATTTTATTACCGAAATGGAACTCTGCGCGTCTCAGACTATGGATATTTTAAATGCCCGCAAAAACAATTAGAAAGTCCCGGCGACAACGGCTTGTTTCGGAAATCAATATCACGCCTTTTACCGATGTGATTCTGGTTCTCCTTGTGATTTTTATGGTCACGACTCCGCTTATGTCACAGGCGACACTCAAGGTCAAATTGCCCGAGGCCAAAAGCGCCTTGCCGCTCGATAACGGCAATCAGACCAAGGCGTATGTCACCATCAATAATGAAGGCCTGCTTTTTCTCGACGGGAAAATTGTCACGCGCCAGGAGCTTAAAGAAAAACTGGGACAGATTCAGAAAAAGAATTCTGAGATCGGCGTGGTTCTGCGGGCCGACCGGTCAGCCCGTTTTAAAGATGTCGTCGAGGTCTTGGATTCTCTCAATGAACTGGCCATTGCCAAGCTGGACATCGAGACCCTCACCCCGCAGTTGCGTTAATTCCACTTTTTTATAAATTTGGTTTGGGAAAAGAGCCGGACGGTCCGGATCGAGACAGGGAAATCCGGATTAATCTTTTTGCAATTTGTTTTTAAAATATTCCCAGGCGACAGGAATGAGGGAGATAAAAATAATAGCGAAGATGACCAGAGTAAAACGTTCTTTCACGGCCGGTATATTTCCAAAGAAATGTCCTGCTAAGGTGAGCGGAAAAATCCACAAGAGAGCGCCGGCGATATTGTAGAAAAAGAATTTACGGTAATCCATTCCTCCGACGCCAGCCAAAAAAGGCGCAAAGCTGCGGACAATGGGAACGAAGCGCGTGATGATGATGGCTTTCCCCCCGTATTTTTCAAAGAATCGATGGGTGCGTTCGATATATTCTGGTTTGAGAAAAGAGAGGCGCTCATTACGCATGAGGCGGGGGGCCAACAATTGTCCTATTTTATAATTGAGCATATTGCCGAGGATTGCGGCCGCGCATAAAAGCCCGAGAATTATTCCCAGGTCAAGAGAGTGGGTCGCCGTCAATGCCCCGGCCACAAAAAGCAGGGAATCGCCGGGAAGAAACGGTGTCACGACGAGGCCGGTTTCGCAAAAGATGATCATAAAAAGCAAAAGATAGGTCCACGTTCCGTATGCTGTAACAAAAGCAAACAAATGTTTGTCGAGGTGGAGAAAAAGATTTATAAACTGCATAAAGATTTCCATGGCCAGCATCATAGCAACCAAAATAAAATTTCGCCATGACAAAATAGGATAATAAGAAGCCTGCCGAAGGTCCCCATTGGCTACATTTGGCTGTTAGGGAGTTGACATTTGTTATATTTTCGATAGAATTACCGCATTGCACAAAATTTTATAGTCTTTAGGATAAATAAATTTTAACCTCAGCAGAGCCAGAATTTTTCCTCTCCTGTAAAAGAAAGTCGAGATTCAAATGAACACGTTAAAAGCGTCCGTCCTTGTCGTCGTCGTCCTTGTTTTTACCGCCGGCTGTCAAAAAAAAGAAGAAGCCATGTCCTTGCCACCGGATCAAATTTTGTCAGGAAATGCCATTTTGGCTCCACAGTCGGTGACGTTAGAGGCGCATACGACAGGCACACCGGTTAACGGTTCGGTCGCGGCCACCACGGAACCGTCAACGCTCGAATTGTCCGGTCCGGTCTCGACTGATAAGCCCAACAATAAAGACATTCAACAGGCTTTAAAAAACGCCGGAGTTTATACGGGGCCTGTCGACGGCAGCATCGGCCCGAAGAGTAAAAAAGCCATCCGTGATTTTCAGACCCAGAGCGGTTTAAGCCCGGATGGAAAAGTGGGGGCCCGAACCTGGAAAAAACTTTCTTCTTATCTTCGTGGCGCCCATAGTGAAGCAATGGATTCTGCCCCGATCTCAAATTGATCATTTGAAATTCTTTTGAGGAGGAATTAAATGGCGACCAAAAAAGCAAAGAAACCCGTTAAAAAAGCGCCGAAAAAAGTCATGACAAGTTCGTCCTGTGGATCATCATCCTGCGGTTGTCATTGATTGCCGTTTTTGATCATTCGCCTGAGGTGATTTGTCCCGTCGCCTGAATTGTGGCCCTCTGCGGGCGGTCGATTCTTAACCATTCCTGATTTTGTCGAATATTTCCGGCTTGCCGCCCTGGCGATGGTCTTTTTCTTATCGTGGCAAATATTTTATGGCCATCCCGACTCACATTACGGAGAAAGTGGACGATGTCCTGCATATCTATGAAAAGCTCGACGGAGAAATTGAAGAGTTTAGAGCCGCGAGTTTGTTAAGATGTGCCAAGGGTTGCGGCCGCTGTTGCGATAATCCCAATGTTTTTGCCACGGTTCTTGAAGTCCTGCCTTTAGCGTATGCGTTGTGGCAGGAGGACGAGGCCAAAAACGCTCTTCTTAAAATTTCTCGTTGTGCAGTTTCAAAAACGTGTGTTTTTTATCAGCCCGATCCTTTGCGCGCCGGCCACGGCCGATGTTCGGTGTATCGATGGCGGCCTTTGATTTGCCGCCTTTTTGGTTACTCAACCAAGAGGAATAAAAATGGACAGTCGCAGATTGTCACTTGTCCGACGATGAAAAAAGTTTGCGCGACCGAAATCGACCAGACCAGTCAGCGTCTTCGGGATGGAAGTTTACCGGCACCGGCCATGCAGGATTACGCGTTGCGGGTTTTTAGTCTTGATCCATATTTAGGAAAGGAACAACTTCCGATTAATGAGGCTGTTAAGATAGCTTTAGAAAAAGTCGGATGGTATATACAAAATGAGAAAGTCGGATAAAAGAAGAAAATATTATCAAATCTTGCTTTGGATTTGTGTCGCCATGACCCTTGCCATGAGCGTGATTCTTTTTTTTAGCGCGACCCGACCCGGCCTGCGCATGGTGACAAAGCAGTTTCTTCCCGATTTTATTGATGCGGATGATATTCAAGTCAGAGAAATGACCGGCGACCTTTCCCATGAATTGGCTTTGAATCAAATTGAATTGAAAAATCTCAAGTGGTTTCCTGCCGGCACGGTCATACGCATTCAGCGTCTGGCCATTCGGCTGACATCGCTTAATCCGCAGGACGCCGAAATTGATTTTGAAAATATTCGTCTTTTCATGCCGTATAGCGACCCGATTGTTCTTTCCGGCCATTGCCGTAAAGGTCAGCTTTCGGCCAATGTCTATTCCAGCAATATTTCTATCGAAGAGTTTTTAAGTTTGCTGCCCAACAAAATTGCCAGCAATCCCAAAGGCGTCATTAAGAATATTGATCTTTATTTGGAAGGGCCGCTGAAAGCGGTGAGTGCAAAAGGGACGTTCACGGTAGATCAATTGGTCATGCCAAAATTTGTAATGAGCGATGCGCCGGGCGATCTGTCCCTGCTGTTTACACGGGGCCCCGGAGGCTATAAACCGTCGGGGGAATTACGGGTGAGCCAGGGTCGGGTCAAAACCAAAAACGTGCTGATGAAGCTGGAGGAAAGCCGGCTTTATTTTGCGGAAAGTTTTGGCAAACCGGTTTTTGACATTAAAGGAAATGCCTCCATCGGGAAGGTTGATATTTATGTCGCCTTACTCGGAACACCGCAATCACCGGAATGGAAATTCAGTTCTAACCCGCCGGTGGCACAAGAAATCCTCATGATCATGTTTTTAACGGGAAAAAATATGGAAGTGGTCCAAACGTCCGTAGACCAAAAGAGGCTCACGCCGGATTTGGCGAAAGATCTGATCGATTATCTTTTATTGGGCGGCGAAGGGGGCCGGCTGGCACAAAAATTGGGGATTAAGGACATTTCTATTATTTATGATAAAGATGTTGCCGGCATAGGCGTCAAAAAAGAATTGGCCGATTTTTTGGACGTAGGTTATCAGGTCGAGCAGCAAGGCACTGACCCGGCCACATCGGAAATTAAGCATACCTTGGGTGCGGAATGGAAACTGAACCATCATCTCTCCGTCGAAGTGGACAAGGAGCTTTATCAATTCCGCAATCAGGAACATTTCAACGAGCCGACCAAGACGGATGATAAGGTTTACTTGAAATACCGGACACAATTTTGATGAGTTGTTTTCGCTGGATTCCAGAAAGGGTTGGGAATGGCACGTTATCTTAAACGAGTTTCAAAGAAAATAGGTTTGGACCCTGGCACCATGGTCCATATCGGCAAAAAAGATGCCATGGCCATACAGATCAGACTTTTTGACTATGACGCGGGGCATTATGAAGAACGGCCGGTGACGACGTTCGATGACCTTAAACCCTATAAAGATAAACCTACAGTCACATGGCTTAATGTCGATGGTCTTCATGATGTGGAAACTATTGCCAAGATTGGCGAGATTTTTGGGATTGATCCATTGGTCTTGGAGGACATTGTCAATACGGCCCAGCGTCCTAAAATGGAGGACTTCGGGGACTATCTTTTCATTGTTTTTAAAATGATCTATTCTTGGGGGGACAAAGGCGACATTGTTTCAGAGCAAGTGAGTCTGGTCCTGGGTACAAATTTTGTCCTTTCTTTTCAAGAAGAACCAAACCGGGATGTTTTTGAAACCATCCGCCAGCGCATCCGGGAAGGTAAAGGAAGGATCAGAAAATTTAAATCGGACTATTTGGTTTTTGCACTCATGGATTCTGTCGTGGATCATTATTACCTGGTATTAGAAAAGCTCGGCGACAAGATCGAAGAAGTTGAAAGTAAGATTTTGACCGACCCCAATACGATGATTCCCCGGCAGACCCATGAATTGAAACGCGATATTATTTCTCTTCGCCGGCAGATTTGGCCCTTGCGGGAGTTGCTTTTTGAATTGTCCCACTCAGAATCTCCTTTGATCGAAAAAACCAGCGAACCGTATTTCCGCGATATTTACGACCATGCCATTCAGGTCCTCGATACGGTAGAATCATTTCGCGATATTTTAAACGGTTTGCAGGATGTTTATCTTTCTTCGGTTAGCACACGCCTCAATGAAGTCATGAAAATTCTTACGATGTTTTCTACGATTTTTATTCCTTTGACATTTATTGTCGGTGTTT
The DNA here is from genome assembly GCA_031423615.1 of Candidatus Omnitrophota bacterium. Classification (GTDB taxonomy): domain Bacteria; phylum Omnitrophota; class Gorgyraeia; order Zapsychrales; family JANLHA01; genus JADLGJ01. The sequence goes on along the minus strand of JANPFV010000101.1, from coordinate 9,594 downwards.
ATGGGATGAATTTTAAAGTGATGCCGGAACTGGAATGGAGATGGGGTTATTATGTGTTGTGGGGGGTAATGATCATAATTACCGTCGGAATGGTGACATATTTCAAAAGAAAGAAGTGGTTTTAAAGTGAGGGTTGGGATAATATATTTGCACCATGACAAAGGTTGGCAAGAAAAAACCATTCGACACCGGCGGCCCTAAAAAGGTTTTGGTTTTTTGTGTGCATAAATCTGTTGGTAAGCAAATTGTCCAACAGCTGGAAAAAAGAAATGTGCGGACATGGCTTGTTGAAGATGAAAAGAGATGGCCGCGAGCGCTTGCTGATTTTGATCCGGAATTGATTTTGATTGAAATTAATGCTCCGATGACCCGGGCCATTGAGGGTCTTGTTTCCGATGTTTTTGCCTGGATGCGAGGCCGCGCGCGGAGTATCAATAAAGCTTTAAACAGCCCCAGTCAATATCTGTGGGAACATTCCAAAGTCCTTCTTTTTAAAAGCGAAAGCGAGATCACGTCCGCTATCTCGTTGACAGCGGAAATGGCGGATACTGATGAGATTGTCCGCAAATGTTTACTGGTGGGTGATGTCAAATATATCGGGTTGTATTCTTCCTTGTCTTTTTTGTCGCAAATCCGGATGTTTTTAGAATAGGAATATTTTTATGAATGCGGAATTTGAAGATATATCGCAAAATGCCGAGGCCAGCCCAAAACCTGATCCGTTGCGGGCTGTCGTTTTTGGTTCGCAGGTCAAACTGGTCAAACAAATGACGGAGCAGCTTTCTAGAAAAAAATTCTTGGCCTGGGGAATTACCGACGAGAAAGATTTACTGGCCGCGTTGTCTAAGCATGACCCCGACATGATTTTCTTGGAAATCAATGGCGTGACCCGCAGCCCCATTGAGGAAATCGTTAAGGTGGTGTTTTTATGGATTAAGAATTATGCGCGAAAAATCAATGCGGCCTTAGAGAGCCCCACAAGCCGGCTTTGGGAGAAGGCCCAGGTTATTCTGTACAAAAGCGAAATGAATGAGGACGCCTTAAACCCGGCCGGCCCGATGATCCCCGACCTCGATGAGGTCTTATTCAAATGTAGAGATGTGGGTGCAGTGACCTACATTGGCTTATATTCCGCCTGGTCATTTTATTCTAAGCTGGAGCCTTTACTTGGAAAGATGCGATGATCATTGCTCGTCAATATTCTTTTTCCCTTGTTTTAATCTTTTTCTGCATTTTGACCTTTCCCGGCTGTGATTTCATTTACCGTATTCTTCAAAAAGAAGGCGCGGAAGAAAAGGACATTATCGGTCCTGTCATTCCCATGGAGTCCAATGAAAAAGTCAAGAAGGCGCAAACCCTTTTAAAGCTGTACGGTTACAGCGTAGGGAATCCCGACGGGACTTTGGGCAGCAATACCCGCATTGCTATTGGTAAATTTCAAGAAGACAATGACCTTAAGGTCACTCGGTTTATCGATTATGCGACTTGGGGGAAACTTGAGTTTCATGAGGACATCGGTTTGATCCAAGATGGCAAGCTTCATATTCTCGCCGTCCAGCAGGCGCTCAAAGCCGCAGGTTTTGATCCGGGCAAGTTAGACGACCGGGCGGGAGAAAAGACCTGGGAAGCTCTTAAAAAATTTCAGAAGGCCAAAGGGCTCAATCCCGACGGGCGGGTCGGTTTAAAGACCATGCGGGAATTGGCCCAGTATCTAGAGTGATCTTTTCTTTTGACAACAGATTATTGCGAGAGTATGCTTTTTAAAACTTATAAAACTTTTGAGAATTTCTTTCATGAAAATTCAAGAATATCAGGCGATACAACTGTTTAAAAATGCCGGTATGCCGACCCCCGGCGGTGAAATTGCCTCCAACGCCGCCGAAGGTCTGGCGATCGCCCAGCGTTTGGGATTCCCGGTCGTCCTTAAGTCGCAGGTTCTTGTCGGCGGTCGCGGGAAAGCGGGCGGAGTTAAGGTTGTTAAGAATGAAGGGGAATTTCAGGAACATTTCAACCGTATTCACTCGTTGAAGATCAAGGGGTATTCCGTTGAAAAGATTTTTGTCGTTCCGGCCCTGCACATTGCAAAAGAATTTTATGCCGCTGTCACAATCGATAATATTAAAGGGGATGTGGTTTTGATCGCGAGCGCCGAAGGCGGGGTCGATATTGAAGAAACTGCCAAGACTCATTCGCACGCGATTAAGAAATTTTATCTGAATGGTCAGAAAATAATTGATGCGTCTCGCTGGCCGGAGTTTATCACATCGATATTTTCGGATGCCGATGACCAGAAAAAGGCCACCGATATTTTGCAAAAGTTGGTCACGGTTTTTTTTACCCACGACTGTGCTTTGGCTGAGATTAATCCGCTGGTCAAGGATGAAAAAGGACAGTGGTTTGCCGCGGATGCCAAGATCAATTTTGATGATAATGCTTTGTATCGTCATCCGGAATTAGAAACGCTCCGCGATGCGGCTTACGAAGATGCGGATGAAACCGAAGCCAAGAATCTCAACTTGAGCTTTGTGAAAATGGACGGCCATGTGGGATGCATTGTCAATGGCGCAGGTCTCGCCATGGCCACCATGGACACAATTAAACTCCTCGGCGGAGAACCGGCCAATTTTCTGGACGTGGGAGGCAGTTCCAATCCCGCCAAGGTCCTCAATGCCTTGAAAATTATTTTGCGCAATCCGAATGTGAAATCTATTTTGATCAATATTTTCGGCGGAATCACCCGCTGCGATGACATAGCCAACGGCATTTTGCAGGCGCGTAAAGAATTGAATATTCAGGTCCCCATGGCTGTCCGTTTGATCGGGACCAATGAAAAAGAAGCCCAGGAAATTTTGCAGACCGTAAACATTATTTCTTTTCCGACCATGCGATCTGCCGTTGAAGAAGCGGTTAAATTATCCAAGAAAAATTGACATGAGTATCCTGATTAATGAAAACACCAAACTTCTTGTCCAGGGCATCACCGGCCGGGACGGCTCGTTTCATGCCCAGAAAATGTTGGAATATGGAACCCAGGTCGTCGCTGGTGTGACGCCGGGAAAGGGTGGACAGAGTGTCGCCGGGATCCCTGTTTTTAATTCCGTGGCGGAAGCCAAGGACAAGACGGGGGCCAATACCGCGGTGATTTATGTGCCTGCCAAATTTGCGAAAGAGGCTATGCTGGAAGATATAGCCGCCGGGATTGAGCTAGTTGTTTGTATCACGGAAGGTGTTCCTGTCCTTGATATGGTGGAAGTGAGCCGGGAATTGCAAAAAACCAAAATTCGTCTGATTGGTCCGAATTGTCCGGGATTGATTTCGCCGGGAAAATCCAAAGTCGGCATTATGCCGGGACATATTCATCAGTCCGGTCCGATTGGGGTTGTTTCCCGTAGTGGAACTTTGACCTATGAAGTCGTTGACAATTTGACCCGCGCCGGCATCGGTCAATCGACATGCGTCGGTTTAGGCGGTGATCCTATTATTGGAACCCGCTTTATTGATATCCTCGAACTTTTTGAAAAGGATCCGGACACAAAAGGCATTGTTATGGTCGGCGAAATTGGCGGCGAAGACGAACAATTGGCCGCGAAATATATTAAGCAACATGTGAAAAAACCCATGGTCGGTTTTATTGCCGGAAAGACCGCGCCCGAAGGCAAGCGCATGGGTCATGCCGGGGCCATCATTTCCGGCGGGGACACGACCGCTAAAGCCAAGGTCCAGGCCTTGAGCGAAGCCGGTGTGCAGATGGTTGATTTCACCGACGAAATCCCTTCATTTTTTAAAAAATTCCTCTAAATTTTCTGTTTTTCCTTTGTTGTACTTGATAGAGTGATGGGGCAGGTCAATCCGGATGATATGAAAAAAATCAAAAATATTTTCATTTCTTCAATCTATCAGAACGCCGGGAAAACTACGGTGTCTCTGGGATTGTATAAGATTTTTCAAGAACGGGGGCTTAAACCCGCATTCTTAAAACCGGTCGGCCAGCAGACGGTTACCGTCGGGCAAGCGGACGTGGATAAAGACAGTTATTTGATGGGCGAAGTTTACCGTTGCCGTAAAAAGTTAAAAGATATGAGCCCGGTCACCATTGGCCCGGGATACACTGAGCAGTATATTTTTAATCCGCAGAACGAGGTTCTCCGCAGCCGTATTTTGACATCTTTTCACAGTTTGCTCAAAGGAAAGAATTCAATCATTATTGAAGGCACAGGACACGCCGGCGTCGGGTCGGTCATCGACCTTTCCAATGCTGACGTAGCGCAAATGCTGGGCTCTAAAGTTTTGATCGTCAGCGAAGGCGGGATTGGCCGCAGTATCGATGAGATCATGCTCAATAAAGCTTTGTTTGATATGCGTCAGGTGGAAGTCGTTGGCGTCATTCTTAATAAGGTCCTTCCCAATAAAATGGAACGCATTAAAAAAGTTGTCGCCGCCGGCTTGAAACGCAAAGGCCTGCGCCTTTTGGGCGCCATCCCCTTCGATCCCTTGCTGCGTGATCCTACCGTCGGACAAATCATGCATTTCTTGAAGCTCAAAATCCTTTGCGGCAAAGAATATCTTTTTCATCGTGTGCAAAACACCATTGTTGCGGCCATGGAGCCTTATAATATGGTCAATTATCTGAGCAATGGCACCTTGGTTTTGACGTCGGGAGACCGGGTGGACAATATCCTTGTGGCCGTTAGCACGCATTTGGTCACGCCGGGAAATAAAGGGCAAATCGCCGGAATTATTTTGACCGGCGGGCTTATGCCCAACACCAAAATCATGGAACTCTTGCAAAAAAGCCGCATTTCCGTTTTTCTTTCCGACGACGATACCTACACTGTCGCCGCAAAGATCGACCATTTGATTTGCAAGATCCAGAAGACCGACAAAGATAAAATCACGGAAGCGCGGCAGATGGTCAAGAAATTTGTTGATGTGGATGCGATCGTTGAAAACCTATAATCCTTTCTCTGTATTGTATTGCTGAATACTCCATGAAAAGCGAAGCTAATTTCTTTATCAATAACCCTATCTTTGTGAAATTCAAAAGGCGTTTCGATTTTCAAAAATGGCGTTCCGTTTTAGTATTAAAATCAATTCATGTCAATGAACGGATTGTCGAGGTCCCCTTTGCGATCCAGGCGGTGGCGGGATTAGCCAAAGGCGCGGAAGTTTTGGACCTCGGGTGCACGGAAAGTCCTTTGCCTCTGCAGTTGGCGGCCTTGGGATATCACGTGACGGGTTTCGATTTTCGTCCTTATCCTTACACCCATCCTCATTTGCATTTTGTCCAAGGGGATATCACCCTTCTTCCTTTTGGAGAAGAGAAGTTCGACGCGGTTTTTAGTATTTCGACGTTGGAACATATTGGCATTGGATTTTATGAGGATCCCAAAGAAGCTGCGCAGGCGGACAAAAAGGCTGTGGCGCAAGTCGCGCGGATCTTAAAAAGCGGCGGGCTTTTTATTTTGACCGCGCCATATGGCGTGGGCGGACAAACGGCACAGCAAAGGATTTATGATGAGAAAAGTCTGAGTGCCTTGCTTTCGCCCTTTCATATTGAGACCCTACGTTATTTTAAATCCCAGCGGTCCGACGGGGCGCATGGCAATACCTGGGTTGAAATTACGAAAGACCAAGCCGCCTCCGTCGCCAGTCCGCAAGCCACAATGGGTGTCTGCCTGGTCATCGCGCAAAAGAAATAACCGGTCCTTTAAAAATTTCTGCTACAATGACCCCTTATGCCGGAAACAAAAGCCGCTAGAAAGAAATTAACTATTTCCCGCGAAGAAGAACTCCAAATCCTCAGGCGTATTGTCGACATCACCTGTTCGGATTTGGATCTGTCGGGGATCCTTCATGAGATCGTCGGTATTGTCAATGAAATGACCAAGGCCGATTCGATTTTTGTTTATCTTTTTGACAGCGGCAAAAAAAATCTGGTTTTGATGGCTTCTAAAACTCCGCACAAAAAAGTATTAGGGAAAATTAATCTGCTCATTGGAGAAGGGATCACCGGTTGGGTCGCTGAGCATAATACTCCGGTCGCAATCAAAAAGAATGCTTATAGGGACCCGCGCTTCAAAGGTTTTGATGTTTTGCCGGAAGACCGTTACGAGGCTTTTCTTTCGGTTCCTCTTATTTATAAAGGAAGAGTCAGCGGCGTTATTAATGTTCAACACAAAAAGCCACATGAATATTCAGCCGGTTCGGTTAACTTGATGAACACGATTGCCAAGCAGGTCGGCGGGGTCATTGAACACGCCCGTCTTTTTGAAGAAACGAAACAAAAAGCCAGTCAGTTCGACAGCTTGATTAAGGTGAGCAATTCGATCACTTCGGAGCGGTATTTAGACGAGATTTTAAGTCTTATTGTGGTCGTTACGGCGGAAATGCTCAATTCGAAAATCTGTTCGATCATGCTTTTGGATGACAAAGGCGAAGAATTGAGCATCAAGGCCACGCAAAGTTTGAGTGAGGAATATAAGAAGAAGCCTAACCTCCAGGTGAAAAGCAGTTTGGTGGGCGATGTCGTGAAAATGAAAAAATCTTTGGTGGTTGAAGACGTCCGGCAAAACCAAAGGTATGTTTATCGCGATTTGGCGGTTAAAGAAAATTTATCGTCCATGGTGGCCGTCCCCATGATTGTTAAAGATAAGGTGATCGGCGTCATTAATGTTTATACCAAAGAACTGCATCAGTTTTCGGCTGAAGAAGTGAGTGTTTTGCAAATGGTGGCTAACCAGGCCGCAGTCGCGGTGGAAAACACCAAGCTTTTTGAAGAAGCGTCAAAAACCCGCGAAGCTTTGGAAACTCGCAAGCTCGTCGAACGCGCCAAGGGGATTTTAATGCGGATGAATAATTTGGGCGAGGAAGCCGCTCACCGGTTAATTCATAAAAAAAGCATGGATACCTGCAAATCTATGAAGGAGATCGCCGAATCGATTATTTTGATGGATGAATTCCGGAAGTAATTTTTAGCGACCTTGACAAACGGGTTATTGAGTTGTATATTAAAAAAGTTCGGCCGATGAAGGTTGGACAAATTTAAGACAGTGACGTCCGGCAAGAGAATTCTTGGCCGGATTTATTATTTTGGTGAAGGACAATGATGTCCTCTTTATGGCCGGGTGCCGTGAAGAGGACTTTTCAATTGTCATTCAACATCAACCCGGAGGGGAAAATGAAAAGAACGATCTTAAGAAACGGAAAGCAGGTTGACATCAGTGACTTTATAGGAGGAGGAGAGCGTTATAAAAGACGCAATATTTTTCGTGATATGCCGGCTGAGGGGTTCTTCTTTGTAGAATCGAATGAAAAAAAAGAAAAAGAAAAGAGGACAGAATAAAGCAAAGAGCGAAACAAGAGTTCGGGATTGATGTGGGGTTGTTAAGAAGTCAATGAGGTTAGTTTTCGTGCTCTTTGAAAAAAATTGTTGACAAAGATATAAGGCAATAATATACTTGCCAAGTCGCTAAAGGCAAAGAAGTCTTTGGGAAGAAATCAGGTCGAGAAACAATAATGATCTGGCAAGAGAAATAAGGGCACAGATGTCCTCTGGCAAACCATGGTCAAGTCATGGTGGCTGGGGGATTTTTTTTTGACTTGCGGTGAAAAGGCCAATCACTTGCAGTCAGCCCAGCACGGTCAAATCAATTATTAAAAAGAAAAGTTTCCAAGTAAAACCCAATTAAAGAGATAAGTCGCAAGTTAAACCGTTTCAAAGCAAAGGAGAACGTATCATGGATCCAAATCCAATCAATACAGGAGATACCGCATGGGTCTTGGCGAGCGCGGCGCTCGTGCTTTTGATGACCCCCGGGCTTGCCTTTTTTTACGGAGGCATGGTGCGTCGTAAAAATGTTTTAAGCATTCTAATGCAATGCTTTGTCATCATTTGCGTCATCAGTATTCAATGGGTGCTGTTCGGCTATAGTTTAGCTTTCGGGCCGGGTAATCCCTTTGTCGGCGGATTGAGCTGGTTCGCTTTAACCGGCGTCGGCCAAACGGCCAACGCGGATTATGCGGCCACAATCCCGCATCAGGCTTTTATGATCTTTCAGGCTATGTTCGCTATTATTACGCCGGCTTTGATCATTGGGTCGTTTGCGGAACGTATGAAGTTTTCGGCTTTTCTTTTATTTATCATTCTTTGGGCAACCTGTGTTTATGATCCCATTTGTCATATGGTCTGGGCTGTGGGCGGTTGGGTGCGCGGCATGGGCGCTTTGGATTTTGCCGGCGGGACCGTGGTTCATATCAATGCGGGTGTGGCCGGTTTGGTGACAGCTTTAATGTTGGGTAAACGGCTGGGATATGAAAACAAATCAATGGCAATCCATAATATGCCGTTTGTTGTTTTGGGGGCAGGGCTTTTATGGTTCGGTTGGTTCGGCTTCAACGCGGGCAGTGCTTTGTCGGCGAATGGTTTGGCCGCCAGTGCTTTTGTGACAACCAATACCGCAACCGCGGCCGCAGGTTTAAGCTGGGCGATCATTGAATGGTTAGTCAGCGGTAAGCCCACAATGTTTGGGGTAGCGACGGGAGCTGTAGCTGGTCTGGTCGCCATTACTCCCGCAGCTGGGTTTGTGGATGTGACCGGCGCATTGATTATCGGCTTAACGGTCAGCGTGGTTTGCTTTTTCGCTGTAGGTTTCTTGAAACCGAAACTCGGTTATGATGATTCGCTTGACGCTTTCGGTGTTCATGGTATTGGCGGGATGTGGGGAGCTTTGATGACCGGGCTTTTTGCCACAACAACGGTAAATTCGGCCGGAGCCAATGGTTTATTTTATGGCAACCCTAAGCAGTTTATGATTCAGGTTATGGCTGTAGGGATAACCGTCGTGTATTCTGCTTTAGCTACAGCCATTATTTTTAAACTTGTGGATGTCGTTATTGGGATGAGAGCTTCCGCTGAAGATGAAGTCATGGGCCTTGATCTTACTCAACATCATGAACGGGCCTATACGATCTTTGAATAAACCACCAATTGAACTCTTTTGCAAGAGAATCCAAGGAGGATGTCTCACATGAAACTGATAATAGCAATAATCCAGCCGCACAGACTGGAAGAAGTTAAAAAGGAACTTTATAAAGAAGATATAAACCTTATTACGGTCAGTGAAGTTTTAGGTCACGGTCGTCAAAAAGGGGTTGATGAGTTTTATCGCGGGGTCAAAGAAACAGGAAATCTCTTGCGCAAGGTCAAGCTTGAGATTGCTGTTAACGAAAACTTCGTCGAAAAAACCGTCAAAGCGATCATTCGCGGCGCCCGCACGGGGAAAATCGGTGACGGAAAAATTTTCGTCGTGGAATTGCCGCGCTGTATCCGCATCCGTACCGGAGATGAAGGTCCTGAAGCTATCGGTTAAAGACGGACTTAAGGTTGGCGAAGCGGGCGGACAGGGGTTTAGAGTCCGCTCGCTTAGCCATTTTTATCTTCTTTCGGCTTAACCTATCGTTAATTCCTAAATAGAAAGTCAAAAAAAGAGATAAAAAAGAAGCCTCCGTCGTTAGAATGGTTGTATGAGCAATCACTAACAATCACCCAATGGGTGAAAACGGAGGCAATAATGAAATTAACAAAGAAATTAGCGC